>JAKONL010000332.1 GCA_022701965.1 Burkholderiaceae bacterium
TCGGCGCGGCCGAGGACTGCATGCACCGCGCCCGCCAGTACACGCTCGACCGCAAGCAGTTCGGCCGCCCGCTGGCGGCCAACCAGCTGATCCAGAAGAAGCTGGCCGACATGCAGACCGAGATCGCTGGGCCTGCAGGGCAGCCTGCGCCTGGGCCGCATGAAGGACGAGGGCACGGCCTCGGTCGAGATCACCTCCATCATGAAGCGCAACAACTGCGGCAAGGCGCTCGACATCGCGCGGCTGGCACGCGACATGATGGGCGGCAACGGCATCAGCGACGAGTTCGGCGTGGCGCGCCACCTGGTGAACCTGGAAGTCGTGAACACGTACGAAGGCACGCACGACATCCATGCCCTGATCCTGGGCCGGGCGATCACCGGCATCGCCGCATTCGCGAACTGAACCGCGCGAGCGTCATGCGCCGCCATCGCCGCGCGGACCTCGCCGGCGGATGTTCAGGCCGTCGCCACGGCCTCGGGCAGCTCGGTCAGCGTGGACCTGCGGCCGAACGCGCGGCGGTGTTCGGCCAGCCACGCTTCGGCCGTGTCGCGGCCCAGGGTCCGCAGGGCCTCGATCTGCGACCAGCGCGTGTCGACCTTGCTCACCGGGCCGCGCCGCGCGAGTTCGGGTGCCGCTTCCATCAGGTGGAGATTGGTGGCCGCGAGGGCCTTCATCTTCGGCGAGGTGGACGATGCCTCGCGGGCGATCGCCTGCACCTCGGTCAGGGCCTTGAGGTCGCGCAGCAGGCAGGCATTGAAGCCGATGTCGCTCATGCGCGCCATGACGCCGGTCAGCGAGGACGAGGTGTCCTGATCCATGAACGGTGTGATCTGCACGATCAGCACGTCGGTGGCATCGGCACTGTCGAAGATCAGCGGTTCCAGCGCCGGATTGGCGGAGAAGCCGCCGTCCCAGTAGTCTTCGCCGTCGATCTCGACGGCAGCGAACAGGTCGGGCAGGCAGGCCGAAGCCATCAGGGCGTCGAGCGTGATCTGCTCGCCGGTGAACAATCGCGCCGCGCCGTTGGCCACGCGCGTCGCGGCGATGTGCAGCGGTATTGCATCCGGGCCGGAAAGCGCCGACAGGTCGATGCTCTGCTCGACCACGCGGCGCAGCGAGCGCATGTCGCGGATGTGCGGCATGTACGGCGCCACGTAGCGGCTCATCAGCTTGCCCGCCTCCAGCGACCGGCGCAGCAGCGACTCGAACACCGGGCCGCTCCACATGTCGTGGTCGAAGGCCTTGAGCGGCGATCCGTTGGACACCGCGCGCCACAGGCGCTCCAGGCCGTCGAGCGCGCCGTCGCGCCCGCCGCTCGCCAGTCCCGCCACCAGTGCGGCGCCGTTGAGCGCGCCGGCGCTGGCGCCGCTGACCGCCACGATCTCGACATCCTCTTCCAGCAGGCGTTCCATCACGCCCCAGCCGTAGGCGCCGTGCGCACCGCCTCCCTGCAGCGCGAGGGCGATCCGGGGGCGTTCGTGATGGGGGCGGGTGGAGGTCATGGTCGTGGCATTCGGTGAGGGTGGCGGCGATGATGCTGCCGCCCCAGATGCCCGGATTGCTGCACTGCCGCATTTTCTCGTCCTCTTTCTTCCCTACCGGTCACCGTTTCCATGAAATCCGCACTCGAAGGCATCAAGGTTCTCGATCTCTCCCGCGTGCTCGCGGGCCCGTGGTGCACGCAGATCCTCGCCGACCTGGGCGCCGATGTCGTGAAGATCGAGCGCCCCGGCGTCGGCGACGACACGCGCGGCTGGGGCCCGCCGTTCCTGAAGGACGCGGACGGCAACGACACCGACCAGGCGACGTACTTCACGGCCTGCAACCGCAACAAGCGTTCGGTCACCGTCGACATGGCGACCCCCGAAGGCATGGCGCTGCTGCAGCGCATGGCCGCGGAATCCGACATCGTCGTGGAGAACTTCAAGACCGGCGGCCTCGCGCAGTACGGCCTCGACCACGAGAGCCTGCGCGCGGCGAACCCGGCGCTGATCTACTGCAGCATCACCGGCTTCGGGCACGACGGCCCGCACGCCTCGCGCGCGGGCTACGACCTGATGATCCAGGCCACCAGCGGGATGATGAGCATCACCGGCCGGCCCGACGAAGTGCCCGGCGGCGGGCCGCTGCGCGTGGGAGTGGCGCTGACCGACCTCTTCACCGGCGTCTACGCCAGCACGGCGATCCTCGCGGCGCTGCAGGTGCGCGACCGCACCGGAGAGGGCCAGCACATCGACATGGCGCTGCTCGACGTCGGCATGGCGATCCTGGCGAACCAGGCCAGCGCGTTCCTCAATACCGGCAGCGTGCCGCAGCGCCAGGGCAACACCCACCCGAGCCTGGCGCCCTACCAGGACTTCCCGACGAAGGATGGCGCGATGCTGCTGGCCGTGGGCAACAACGGCCAGTTCGCGCGCTTCTGCGAGGCGGCCGGCCGTCCCGATTGGTCCGCCGACGCGCGCTTCGCGACCAATTCGCTGCGCGTGAAGCACCGCGAGGTGCTGATCCCGGCGATGCAGGAGGTCACCCGCACGCGCACCATGGCCGAATGGATCGCGCTGCTCGAGGACAAGGCCGT
>JAKONL010000345.1 GCA_022701965.1 Burkholderiaceae bacterium
CGGCGCGCGCAGGCCCTTGTAGCGGTTCTCCAGCTCGATCGCGAGGCCGACCGAGTCGTCCACGCCGTAGCGGCACCAGGTCGAGCCGACGCAGCTCTTCACCGTGCGCAGCGACTTGCCGTAGGCGTGGCCCGACTCGAATCCGGCGGCGATCAGCTCCTCCCAGATCGCGGGCAGCTGCTCGACGCGCGCGCCGAACATGTCCACGCGCTGGCCGCCGGTGATCTTGGTGTAGAGGCCGTACTTCTTCGCGACCTGGCCGACCGCGATCAGGCCGTCGGGCGTGACCTCGCCGCCGGTCATGCGCGGCACGACCGAATAGGTGCCGTCCTTCTGAATGTTGCCGAGGAAGTAGTCGTTGCTGTCCTGCAGGCTCGCCAGGTCCTTGCGCAGCACGAAGTCGTTCCAGCACGACGCGAAGATGCTCGCCGCGGTCGGCTTGCAGATGTCGCAGCCCAGGCCGCTGCCGTGCCTGTGCAGCAGGTCGGAAAAGGTGCGGATCTCGCCGACGCGAACCAGGTGATAGAGCTCCTGGCGCGAGTAGGGGAAGTGTTCGCAGAGATGGTTGTTCACCGCCATGCCGCGCTTGGCCATCTCGGCCTTCATCACCTGCGTGACCAGCGGCACGCAGCCGCCGCAGGTCGCGCCGGCCTTGGTGCACGACTTCATCTCGGCGATGGTGCAGGCGCCGCCGCCCACCGCTTCGTTGATCTGGCCCTTGGAGACGTTGTTGCACGAGCAGATCTGCGCGGAGTCGGGCAGCGCCTCGACACCGATGCCGACCTTGGAGTGGCCGTCGCCCGACGGCAGGATCAGGAATTCGGGGTCGGCCGGCAGGGCGATGCCGTTGAGCGCGATCTGCAGCAGCGTGCCGTACTCGGCCGCGTCGCCGATCAGCACCGCGCCGAGCAGCTGCCTGCCGTCCTCGCTGACCACGATCTTCTTGTAGATCTGCTTGTGCTCGTTGACATACTGGTAGGAGCGCGCGGTCGGCGTCTTGCCGTGCGCGTCGCCGATGCTGGCCACGTCCACGCCCATCAGCTTGAGCTTGGTGCTCATGTCGGCGCCCGTGAAGGCGGCGTCGTGCTGGCCGGCCAGGTGCCTGGCGGCGATGCGCGCCATCTCGTAGCCGGGCGCGACGAGGCCGAAGGTCTGGTCGTTCCAGGCCGCGCATTCGCCGATGGCGTAGATGTCGTGGTCGCTGGTGCGGCAGTGGGTGTCGATCGCGATGCCGCCGCGCGCGCCGAGCGCGAGAACCGACTGGCGGGCCAGTTCGTCGCGCGGGCGGATGCCGGCGGAGAACACGATCATGTCGGTTTCCAGGTACGTGCCGTCGGCGAACACCATGCGGTGCCGCGCGGTCGCACCGTCGACGATCTCGACCGTGTTGCGCCCGGTGTGCACGTGCAGGCCGAGCGCCTCGATGCTGTGGCGCAGGATGCGGCCGCCGCCCTCGTCGACCTGAACCGCCATCAGGCGCGGTGCGAATTCGACGACGTGCGTCTCCAGGCCCATGTCGCGCAGCGCCTTGGCGCATTCGAGACCCAGCAGCCCGCCGCCGACGACCACGCCGGTCTTCGAGCGCGCGCCGCACTCCTTCATGCCTTCGAGGTCCTCGATGGTGCGGTAGACGAAGCAGTTGGGCCGGTCGCGGCCCGGCACCGGCGGCACGAAGGGCGTCGAGCCGGCCGCGATCACCAGCTTGTCGTAGGGCACGACCTCGCCGTCGAGCGTGGTGACGGTCTTGTTGCGGCGTTCGATGGCCGCGGCCTTGGTCGTCAGGCGCAGCGTGAAGCCCGAACGGTCGAAGAAGCCTTCCTCGACCAGCGAGAGCTGTTCGGCGGTCTTGCCGGAGAAGTATTCGGAGAGATGGACCCGGTCGTAGGCGGCGCGGGGCTCCTCGCACAACACCGTGACCTGCGCGTCCGCGATGCCGAGATCGTGGAGCTGCTCGAGGAACTTGTGGCCCACCATGCCGTGGCCGATGACTGCGATTTTCATGTCGACTCCCGTGCGTCCCGCAGGGACGCGCAACTTCAGGTTGGAACAGGCGAAAGGCCAGCGACGTCGCTGCCGATCCGCTCGGAACCCGCCTTCGTTAGCGGAGGTACTGTGAAGATCCACGGCAACGGCGCCGGCGGAACAGTCAGGAGGTCGAGCAACATCCGTGCCACTGCGAAACCGGTGTCGGCCGCCGTCCGCGTGCCGACATGGCGCATCGCCGTACCCGATTGGTGCGCGCCGCACCGCGCCGTCTTCCGTATGCTCGGGCGATGAGCGACGAAACCGACCCGCCGATCTCCGAAACGCGCCGGGCGCTGGCCGCCAGGGCTCGCATCGCCCAGGTGCAGGCGCTCGACGTGCCGTCGCCCTGCAGCGGCGTCTGCCGGATCGATGCCGCGAGCGGCCGGTGCGAAGGCTGCCTGCGCACGCTCGACGAGATCGCCGGCTGGAGTCGCATGGAAGACGCCGGCAAGCGCCGGGTCTGGCGCACCATCGGCCTTCGCGCACAGCCCGAGACACCGGCATGAAACACATCGACTTCCACTTCGACTTCATCTCGCCCTTCGCCTATCTCGCGTTCGAGCATCTGCCCGAAGCGCTCGAAGGCCTGAGCTACAGCGTCGCCTACAAGCCGCTGCTGCTGGGAGCGCTGCTCAAGCACCACGGCCAGTCCGCGCCGGCCGAGACGCCGGCCAAGCGCGCGTGGACCTACCGCCACGTGCTCTGGCTCGGCCATTCGATGGGCATCCCGCTTCGGATGCCGGCCTCGCATCCCTACAGCCCGCTGCCGCACCTGCGCATGGCGATGTCGACCACGCACGACGGCAGCGTCAGCCGGCTCGTGGCCGAGACGATCTTCCGCGACATCTGGACCGGCGGCGAGGAGGCGACCGATCCGGCGCGGCTCGCGGCTCTGGCGGGCCGGCTGGTCGCGGTGCGCGATGGCAACGGCGACGCCGCGCGGGCGAGCCTGCGCGACAACGCCGCCGAGGCCATCGCGCGCGAGGTCTTCGGCGTACCGGCCTTCTCGGTCGACGGCCGCGTGTTCTGGGGACTCGACAGCCTGCCGATGCTGCGCGCCGCGCTCCAGGGCGACGGCTGGTTCGACTCGGACGCCTGGGCCGGCGCCGACCAGCGACCCTCCATCCTTCAGGCCCGCACGTAGTTTTCCTACATGCTGAAAACCGTCGCGCGGGTTTCACCCTAAACCGTCAGCGGCGGTAAGTTTCGCGAAAGGTCCGGGTCAGTCGTCGCTCCAAGAATGCCTCACGGCCCACGCAAGAAGGGCCGCATCCATTCACAGGAGACAACCCAATGGCAGCCACACTGGATTCGCGAGGGAACCCGCATCCCGCCGCCCGGCCCATGTCCTCGGAGGAGAAGAAGGTCATCTTCGCGTCCTCCCTCGGCACGGTGTTCGAGTGGTACGACTTCTACCTCTACGGTTCGCTCGCGGCGATCATCGCGCGGCAGTTCTTCAGCGGCCTGGACGCCGGCGCGGCCTTCATCTTCGCGCTGCTGGCCTTCGCGGCGGGCTTCCTGGTGCGGCCGTTCGGTGCCATCGTGTTCGGCCGGCTCGGCGACATGATCGGGCGCAAGTACACCTTCCTGGTGACGATCCTGATCATGGGCCTGTCGACCTTCATCGTCGGCCTGCTGCCGAGCTACGCGACCATCGGCGTCGCGGCGCCGGTGATCCTGATCGTGCTGCGCATGCTGCAGGGCCTGGCGCTCGGCGGCGAGTACGGCGGTGCCGCCACCTACGTGGCCGAGCATTCGCCGCACGGCAAGCGCGGCGCCTACACCTCCTGGATCCAGACCACCGCCACGCTCGGGCTGTTCCTGAGCCTGCTGGTGATCCTGGGCGTGCGGCTGGCCGTCGGCGAGGCTGCGTTCGCCGACTGGGGCTGGCGCATTCCGTTCGCCGTGTCGATCCTGCTGCTGGGCGTATCGGTGTGGATCCGGCTGTCGCTGTCGGAGTCGCCCGCGTTCCAGAAGATGAAGGCCGAGGGCAAGACCTCGAAGGCGCCGCTGACCGAGTCCTTCGGCCAGTGGAAGAACCTGAAGATCGTGATCCTGGCGCTGGTCGGCCTGACCGCCGGCCAGGCCGTGGTCTGGTACACGGGCCAGTTCTACGCGCTGTTCTTCCTCACGGCCCAGCTCAAGGTCGACGCCACCTCGGCCAACCTGATGATCGCCGCGGCGCTGCTGCTGGGCACGCCGTTCTTCGTGGTCTTCGGGACGCTGTCGGACAAGATCGGCCGCAAGCCCATCATCATGGCCGGCTGCCTGCTCGCCGTGATCACCTACTTCCCGGTCTTCAAGATGCTGACCGAGGCGGCCAATCCGGACCTCGCCCGCGCCCAGGCCACCGCCGGCGTGACCGTCACCGCCGACCCGGCCACCTGCTCGTTCCAGGGCAATCCGGTGGCGCGCGAGATCGACTTCCGCAGCTCCTGCGACATCGCCAAGCGCTACCTGGTGCGGAACTCGGTGAGCTACGACAACATCGCTGGCGCGCCGG
>JAKONL010000370.1 GCA_022701965.1 Burkholderiaceae bacterium
TCGGCGCCGATCTCGGGCACCGGCAGCCGCGCCAGCCGCCGGTGCACCGACGGGATCGCGGCCATCAGCGAGCGCGTGTACGGCTCGCGCGGCCGGTCGAGCACCTCGCGGACCGGCCCGGTCTCCAGCACGCGGCCGCGGTACATCACCATCACGCGGTCGGCCGCCTCTGCGATCACGCCCATGTCGTGCGTGATCAGCATGGCGGCGGTGCCGCGCTCGCGGCAGACGCGGCGGAACACGCGGATCACCTGCGCCTGCACCGAGACGTCGAGCGCGGTGGTCGGCTCGTCGGCGATCAGCAGCTCGGGTTCGGCGCACAGCGCGAGCGCGATGGCCACGCGCTGGCGCATGCCGCCGGAGAACTGGTGCGGGTACTGGTCGATGCGGGTCGCCGGGTCGGGGATCTCGACGTCGGCCAGCAGCTCCAGCGCGCGGCGCCGTGCCTCGCGCTCGGTCACCGGCAGGTGCGTGCGGATGGTCTCGACCAGGTGCCGGCCGATCGGATAGACCGGGTTGAGGCTGGTCAGCGGATCCTGGAACACGCTGCCGATATGGCGGCCGCGGATCCGGCGCATGTCCTCGCCGCGCAGCGTGTCGATGCGCTCGCCGTGCAGCTCGACCGAGCCGCTCGCGATGCGCCCGGGCGGGTCGATCAGGCCGATGACGGCCGCGCCGGTCATCGACTTGCCCGCGCCCGATTCGCCGACCACGCCGAGGATCTCGCCCGGCGCGATGTCGAACGACACGCCGTCGAGCACGCGCACCGTGCCGCGATGGGTGTCGAACTCGACGCTCAGGTCGCGCACCCGGAGCACGGGTCGAATGTCTTGAGATGGCGATGCGGTCATTGGAGCTTCGGGTTGAGCGCGTCGCGCAGCCAGTCGGCCACCAGGTTCACCGACAGCGCCAGCGCCAGCAGCACCAGCCCCGGGAACAGCAGGATCCACCACTCGCCCGAGAACAGGAAACCCTGCCCGATGCGGATCAGCGTGCCCAGCGACGGCTGCGTCGGCGGCAGGCCCACGCCCAGGTACGACAGCGTCGACTCGGCCACGATCGCCAGCGCGAAGCTGATGGCGGCGATGACGAGCACCGGCGCCAGCAGGTTCGGCAGGATGTGGTGCCACAGGATGGCGGCGGGCGAGCGGCCGATGATCCGCGCCGCCGCCACGTAGTCCTTGTGCTTCTCGACCAGCACCGCGCCGCGCACCGTGCGCGCGTACTGCACCCAGTCCGAGAGCCCGATGGCCAGCACGATCACGTAGACCGCCATTTCGTCGCGGTAGCCCGCGGGCAGCAGGCCGCGCGCGATGCCGAAGATCAGCAGCGCCACCAGCAGCACCGGGAAGGTCAGCTGGACGTCGGCGACGCGCATCACCAGCGTGTCGAACCAGCCGCCCGCGTAGCCGGCCATGAGCCCGAGCGGCACGCCGATGGCCAGCGACAGCGCGATGGACGCAACGCCGACCAGCATCGACATGCGCAGGCCGTAGAGGATGGCCGAGAACACGTCGCGGCCCTGGTCGTCGGCGCCCAGCGGATAGAAGGCGCCGGTGACGCCGGCCTGCCACGGCGGCGTGAAGGCGTCGATCAGGTCGAGATTGGCGGGGTCGAACGGGTTCTGCCGTGCGATCCACGGCGCGAAGATCGAGGCGAACGCGATCAGGAGCAGCAGCAGCGCGGCGACCTGCACGGTGCGCGAGCGCGCGAAGGCGCGCAGCACCGGCGAGTCGGCATCGCGCCAGCGGCGGCGCGCGGCCGGTTCGGTGGCGGGCGGGGGAGAAGTCGGCATCGTGGAGTGGTGAGGGATGTCAGGCCTTGCGCAGCCGCGGATCGACCAGCACGTAGAGCAGGTCGACGACCAGGTTGATGCTCACGTAGAGCAGCGCGATCAGCATCAGGTAGGCGGCCACCACCGGCACGTCCACGCCCTGGATCGACGAGATGAACAGCAGCCCGACACCCGGCCACTGGAACACCGTCTCGGTCACGATGGCGAAGGCGATCAGCGAGCCGATCTGCAGCCCGGTGATGGTGATGACCGGGATCAGCGTGTTGCGCAGCGCGTGGCCGTAATGCAGGTCGCGCTCGCGCAGGCCGCGCGCGCGGCCGAAGCGGATGTAGTCGGAGCGCAGCACTTCCAGCATCTCCGCGCGCACCAGCCGCATGATCAGCGTGAGCTTGTAGAGCCCGAGCGTGAGCGCCGGCAGGATCAGCGAGGCCCAGCCCGAGGCGGTGAGCAGCCCGGTGTTCCAGGCGCCGATCTGCACCGTATCGCCGCGCCCGAACGAGGGCAGCCAGCGCAGCTCCACCGCGAAGAGGTAGATCAGGCCGATGCCGATCAGGAAGGTCGGCAGCGACACGCCGACCAGCGACGCCGTCATGATCGCGCGGCTCACGGCGCTGTCGCGCCGGATCGCGGTGTAGACGCCGAGCGCGACGCCACCCGTGACCGCGAAGACGGCCGCCACCAGCGCGAGTTCGAGCGTGGCCGGCAGCCGCTCGGCGATCAGTTCCGCCACCGGCCGCTTGAGCCGGTAGGAGACGCCGAGGTCGCCCTGCAGCACGTTGCCCAGATAGCGCACGTACTGCTCGGGCACCGGGCGGTCGAAGCCCAGGCGCGAGATCAGCGCCGTGCGGTCGGCGAGGGTCGCGTCCTCGCCCAGCAGGCTGATCGTCGGGTCGCCGATGTGGCGGAAGACCAGGAACGAGATGAACGAGACGGCCAGCAGCACCAGCACGGACTGGCCGAGCCGGCGCAGCAGATGGACGAACATGCGGGCGCTACTTCTTCGCGACCTTCACGAACTTGAAGTAGGGCGTGTTCTCCGGGCTCACGGGGATGTCGAGCTTCGGGTTGGACGCGTACGTCAGCACCTGGTCGTGCAGCGGAATGTAGAAGCGCTCCTGCTGCACCGTCTGCCAGATCGCCTTGATGGTGGCGTCGCGCCGGGCCTTGTCGCTCTCGGAGGCGAGCGAGACGATCTTCGCGTCGATGTCGGGGTTGCTGTAGCCGGTGGCGTTGGTCGGGCCGCGGCCGTCCTTGCCGCGCGTGTGCACCAGGTAG
>JAKONL010000372.1 GCA_022701965.1 Burkholderiaceae bacterium
AATGCCGCCGCACCGCGAGGTCGACGTTTTTGACCGCATAGAAGCCGGCGAACTGCCGGCTCAGCCCGCGGGCCTGGAGGATCGCATCCATGGATCGGGGCCGCCGGCTACAGGAAGGCGTGCGTCACGCCGCCGTCGACCAGCAGCGACTCGCCGGTGACGAAGCTGCTCTCGCGCGAGGCCAAGAACACCGCCGCGAGCGCGATGTCCTCCACCGTGCCGAGCCGCTTCATCGGCGTCTTGGCGATGCGGATCGCGGCCTTGCGCTCGTCGACGTTGATCTTCACGCCCTCGGTCACGATCGAGCCGGGGCAGATCGCGTTCACGCGGATGCCGCGCGCACCGAGGTCGACCGCCGCCGAGCGCCCGAGGCCGAGCACGCCGGCCTTGACGCCGCAGTACAGCATGCCCTCGGGCAGGCCCAGGAACGCGGCCGACGACGCGATGTTGACGATGCTGCCGCCGTCCTCCATCGCCTCGGCGCCGACCTGGATGCCCCACACCACGGAACTGAAGCCGGTGCCGAGCATGCGCGACAGCATCTCCGGCGTGATGGCCTCGATCGGCCCGTAGCGCACCCAGATCGCGTTGTTCACCAGCGTGTCGAAGCGGCCGTAGGCCTGCTTGAGCGCGGCCACGGCGGTGCTGAAGCTCTCGCGCTGCGACACGTCGCCGCCGAAGGCCATGGCGCGGCCGCCGCCGGCCTCGATGCGCGCCGCGACTTCGGCCGCCTTCCCGGCCTGCCGGTCGAGCACGCCGACGGCGGCGCCCTCGGCCGCGAAGGCCTCGACGATCGCCAGGCCGATGCCCTGCGCACCGCCGGTCACCAGTGCCACCTGTCCTTCGAGTCGCCGCGTCATGAGAGCCTTTCGGTTTGCGGGATGAGCCGGTCGTCGAAGCGCGATTCCGCGAGTCCCCTGACGCCGGTGCCGTGGATGGCGAACACCGCGCCCGCGTCCGGATCGTCGGAGCGCAGCAGGTTGCCGCTGTTGCTGATCGAGGTGACGTAGATCACGTCGAGGTCCGCGCCGCCGAAGCACGGGCAGGTCACGTAGGTGACCGGCATCTCGATGACCCGGTCGAGCCGGCCGTCGGGCGCGAAGCGGGCGAGCCGGCCCGTCAGCACCAGGGCGACCCACAGGTAGCCCTCGGCGTCGACGGTCGCGCCGTCGGGCGCGGAGCCGTAGGGCGCGGTGTCGATCAGCGTCTCGCCCGGACCGGCGATGCCGGTGGCGCGGTCGTAGGCGTGGCGCCGCACGCGGCGGTCGTGGCTGTCGGCGAAGTAGAGCCAGCGGCCGTCGGGGCTGAAGCAGGTCGCGTTGGCCAGGTGGATGCCGCTCGCCAGCGTGCGCAGGCTGCCGTCCGGCGCGAGGCCGTAGAACGCGCCTTCGGGCGCCATGCGGCCCATCGTCATCGAGCCGACGACGAAGCGGCCGTCGCGGTCGCAGCGCCCGTCGTTGAGCCGCATGCGCTCGGCCGCGTGGCGCACCGGTGCCGCCCACGGCACGATGGCGCCGCTGTGCGTGTCGAGCAGCGCGAAGCCGTCCTCCAGCGCCAGCAGCAGCCGATCGCCGCTCTCGCACAGCGCGATCGAGCCGATGTGCGCGGGAACCGGCCAGCCGTCGACCACGCCGGTCGCCGGCACCATGCGGCGCACGTGCTGGCCGCGGCCGTCGATCCAGTAGAGCGCGCCGGCGCGCGTGTCCCAGAGCGGGCATTCGCCGAGCAGGTCGCGCGTCGGCGCGACGATGTCGATGCGCACAGTCATGCTCAGGACTTCGTCTTGACGTAGTCGCAGGCGCTCTCGGAGAGCGGGCGCCAGGTCTGCTCGGGCGGGACCTCTCCGCGCACCGTGTAGAAGTCGTTCGGCCCCTTCGACTCGGACGGCTTCTTGACCTGCACGCTGTAGACCGGTCGCAGCGCCTGGCCGTCCTCGCGCACCTTCACGTCCTTCGAGAAGAAGTCGTTGATCGGCATCGCCTTCATCTTCGCGGCCACGGTGGCGCCGTCGTCCGTGCCGGCCTCCTTCACGGCCTTGAGGTAGTGCATCGTCGCGCTGTAGGCGCCGGCGTGGATATAGGTCGGCACCACGCCCTTGTTGAGCGCCATGAAGCGCTTGGCCCAGGCACGCGAGGCGTCGTCGCGGTCCCAGTAGAACGGCACCGTCAGCTGCAGGCCCTGGGCCACGTCGATCCCCATCGCGCTGACGCTGTTGATGGTCATGCCGAAGACCGAGACCACCTGGCCGTTGCGTGCGATCTTGTATTCGGCGACCTGCTTGAGCGCGTTCGACAGGTCGAGCCCGGCATTGAGGACGACGATGGCCTGCGCGCCGCTGGCCTGCGCCTGCAGCAGATAGGAGGAGAAGTCGGTCGCGCCCAGCGGATGCCTGACCGAGCCCAGCACCTTGCCGCCGCCGGCCTGGATGAACCGCGTGGCGTCGTCCTGCAGGGCCTGGCCGAACGCGTAGTCGACCGTGACGAAATAGAAGGTCTTCAGGCCCTGTTTCATCAGGCTCTGCACGCCGGCCTTGGGCAGCGCGTAGGTGTCGGTGAGGAACTGGAAGTTCATCGGCGAGCACGACTTGTTCGTGAGCTCGGTGCTCACGGTGCCGGCGATCAGGTAGGGCTTCCTGCGTTCCTTCATGAGCGTGGAGACGCCCAGCGCGATCGACGACGCGGAGCCGCCGAGGATCGTGTCGACCTTCTCGGTGTCGAGCCACTTGCGCGCGATGTTCAGGCCCACGTCGTGCTTGTTCTGGTCGTCGGCCACCATCACCTCCACCGGCTTGCCCAGCACGGTGCCGCCGAAGTCCTGCACGGCCATGCGCACCGCGACGGACGAGCCCGGGCCGCCGTTGCCGGAGTACGGACCGGTCTGGTCGGCCATCACGCCGATGCGCACGACGTCGTCGGAAACGCCGGTCTGGGCACGGGCCGCGCCGGCGGCGATCGACAGTGCCGCGGCGGCCGCGGCGGCGATGGGAAGGAAGCGCTGCATGGTCTGTCTCCGTTGTCTCGTCGTGTTGTGGTTCTTGTCGTGGAATCCGCCGTGCTCAGCCGTCGGCGCTGTCGGTCGAAAACCGGTGCGCACGGAACTGCTCGCGCAGGCGGCTCTTCTGCAGCTTGCCGGTGGCGGTGTGCGGGAGCTCGTCGACGAACACCACCTCGTCGGGAATCCACCAGCGGGCCACCTTGTCCTGCAGGAAGTCAAGGATCTCGGCGGCGCTCGGCGGGTCGCCGGCTTCG
>JAKONL010000374.1 GCA_022701965.1 Burkholderiaceae bacterium
GACGACTACCAGGCGCTGGTCGCCATCCACGGCCGTTCGCAAACCGCCAAGGCGCTGGGCGAGGCGTTGACGCGGCGGGTGGAGTTCACACTGTCCGATCCGGCGTCGGCCGTCCAGCCGTTCGGGGCGATGTATCCGTCGCTCGACGGACTGCGCGCGCCGGTCGACGCGCTGGGTGCCGAGTCGGTGCGCGCCGCCTGGCTGGCACGGGCGTCGGCGCTCGGACAGGAAGGCAACAAGACGCCGCAGAAGGCCGCCGAGGCGGTGATCGATGTCTTCGGCTCCGGCGTGCCGGCGCCGGATGAGCGTCCTGCGGCGCTCGCGCGGCTGCGCAAGGCCTTCTTCGTCGCGGCCGAGGACCGGCTCACGAACAACCTGCGCAAGTACGAGGCCGCGCAGGAGGCCGAGGTCGAACTGCAGCTGCTCTGCGCGGCGCAGGCCCAGCACGCCGCCTGGCTCTACCAGCAGCGGATGACGCGGCTCACGCGGCTGCTGGTCGATGCGTTCGCGCAGGTCAAGCGCGCGCACGGCTGGATCGACATGAACGACATCGAGCAGGCGGCCCAGCTGCTGCTGAGCCAGTCGGCGCTGTCGGGCTGGGTCCAGGAGCGGCTGGACGCGCGCGTCGCGCACCTGCTGATCGACGAGTTCCAGGACACCAATCCGCTGCAGTGGCAGGCGCTCCATGGCTGGC
Source organism: Burkholderiaceae bacterium (assembly GCA_022701965.1). The sequence goes on from JAKONL010000374.1 coordinate 695, forward strand.
TCAGCGGCTACGTCGGTGCGGGCGCCCGGGCGCCGAGCGTCTTCATCGTCGGCGACCCGAAGCAGAGCATCTACCGCTTCCGGCGCGCCGAGCCGCAGGTGTTCATCGCGGCTCGGCGCTTCGTGCGCGAGGGCCTGGGCGGCGAGTTCCTGACCTGCGACCACACGCACCGCAATGCGCGCGCCGTGGTCGGACTGGTGAACGAGGCCATGGGCGCGGCGCAGGCGGCAGGCGGCTTCGACGGCTTTCGCGATCACAGCACGGAGCGCACCGACGAGGGCGCGGTACAGAAGCTTCCGCAGATCCCGCGCGATGCGGTCGAGCGCCTCGCGGCGGCCAGGGGAACGCTTTCGGACGACGGCGATCTGCATTGGCGCGACAGCCTGACGACGCCGCGCGTGCTGCCGGAGACGCGCCTGCTGCAGCTCGAGTGCGAGCAGGCCGCGCGCTGGGTCGCCGGGCGCATCGCCGACGGCGTGCCGCCGCGTCAGATCATGGTGCTCGCGCGCCGCCGCAGCCGCCTGGCCGCGCTGCAGGACGCCCTGCGCGACCGCCGCATCGCCACGCAGCAGCCCGAGAAGAACGACCTGAACGACGCGCCGGAGGTGCAGGACATGGTCGCGCTGGTCGACGCGCTGGTCTCGCCCGGCCACGACCTGTCGCTGGCGCGGGCGTTGAAGTCGCCGCTCTTCGGCGTCGACGACGCGGCGCTCGTGCATCTGGCGCTGGCCCGGCGCGCCGAGCCGTCGGCGAACTGGCTCGCGCTGATCGTGCGCGGCGACGTGTCGCCCGCCGTCCTGGCCCCCGTCGGCGAAAAGCTCGTGCGCTGGCGGAAGTGGCTCGCCACCTTGCCGCCGCACGACGCGATGGATGCGATCTACCACGACGGCGACGTGCTCGCGCGCTTCGGCGCCGCCGCTCCACCGGCACTGCGCGACACCGTGATGGCCAACCTGCGCGGCCTCCTGACCGCGTCGCTCGAGATCGACGGCGCGCGTTTCGCGACGCCCTATGCGTTCGTGCGCGCGTTGAAGGCCGGCGGCGTGCGCGCACCGACCGTCGCCGCGCCGGACGCCGTGCGGCTCCTGACCGTGCACGGCGCCAAGGGCCTGGAAGCCGACAACGTGCTGCTGCTCGACAGCGACGCCGCGGCGCCGCGCGCCCAGACCATGGGCGTGCTGGTCGAATGGAAGGGCGACCGGGACCGGCCGTCGCGTTTCGTCTTCATGGCGAGCGAGAAATCGCCGCCCGGCTGCGCCGCGCCGCTGCTTGCCGAGGAGCAGGCCGCGCGACTGCGGGAGGAACTCAACGGCCTGTACGTCGCGACGACGCGTGCGCGGGAGCGGCTGGTAATGTCGTCGGTGCAGCCCGCGCGCGCTGGCGAGGGCAGCTGGTGGGCACGGCTCGAAGCGCGCTGCGAGCCGGTATCGGCCGAGGAGCCGTTGATCGATGCCACGGCGCACGGCATGTCGCGCGCGGACGCGTATTTCGAACTCCTGCGCGCTCCGTTCCTGCACCTGGACGCCGACCGCGAGCCGCCGCCGGCGATACCCGACGGCCTGGCGCCCGCGGTGGACGCTGCGGCATCCGCGTTCGGGCAGGCGATGCATCGGCTGCTCGAGTGGGGCGGACCAGGCGCTGCGCTGAACGCGGCGCAGGTCAGGGCGGTCGCGCGCGAATTCGCGATCGACGCGTCGACGGCACGCCGTGCCGCCACCGCCGCCGAGCGCATCCGCACCGGCGCGGGTGCCTGGGCCTGGGACGCCGGGCAGATCCGATGGCAGGGCAACGAGGTCGCGCTGGTGCATCGGGGTCAGGTGCTGCGCATCGACCGGCTGGTGCAGCGTCGCGACGACGGTGCCTGGTGGGTGCTCGACTACAAGTCCGAGGCGCATCCCGAACGCGACGCCTCGCTGCTCGCGCAACTGCGGCGCTACCGCGATGCCGTACGAAACGCCTGTCCCGGGGAGGCCGTGCATGCCGCATTCCTCACGGGGCAGGGCGAACTGGTGACTCTCGAATGAATGACTTGTCTTCCGGGCACGTCGTTGCCGTGATCGGCGGTGGCCCCGCCGGCCTGATGGCCGCGGAAGTGCTGGGTGCGGCAGGCGTGGAGGTCCACCTCTTCGATGCCATGCCTTCGGTCGGCCGCAAGTTCCTGCTCGCCGGGCGTGGCGGCCTCAACCTCACGCATTCCGAGCCGTTCGACGTTTTCGCCGGCCGGTTCGGCGAACGACGCGCCGAGATCGAGCCGATGCTGCGGACTTTCGGACCCGACGCGATGCGCGAATGGGCACGCGGCCTCGGCGTGGAGACCTTCGTCGGTACCTCGGGACGGGTCTTCCCGACCGGCATGAAGGCCGCGCCGCTGCTGCGCGCCTGGCTGCAGCGGCTGCGGTCGACCGGCGTGCGGTTCCATATGCGCCATCGCTGGACCGGTTGGCCGACCGCGGGGACGGCGCCGACGACGCTGCATTTCGACACGCCCGCCGGCCCGGTCGTGCATGAGGTGTCGGGCGTGGTTCTGGCGCTCGGCGGCGCGAGCTGGCCGCGGCTCGGCTCCGACGGCGCATGGGTGCCGTGGCTGCGCGCGCGCGGCGTCGCGGTCGAACCGCTGCGGCCTGCCAACTGCGGCTTCGACGTCGGCTGGAGCGCGCATTTCGCCGAACGCTTCGCCGGCCAGCCGTTCAAGTCGGTGGCGATCGCCTTCACGGATTCGCAGGGACGTTCGTTCGCGCGCAAGGGCGAGTTCGTCGCCACGGCGACCGGCATCGAGGGCAGCCTGATCTACGCAGCGTCCGGCCTGCTGCGCGACGAGATCCTGGCCAACGGGTCGGCGACCCTGACGCTCGACCTGCTGCCCGACCGCAGTGCCGAGCAGGTGCTGGCCGCCGTCTCGCATCCGCGCGGCTCGCGCTCGCTCGGCAGCCACCTGAAGAGCCGGCTGGGGCTGGAGGGCGTGAAGGCAGGTCTGCTGCACGAGGTGCTGTCGCGCGAGGACATGGCCCGGCCCGCGCGACTCGCCGAGGCGATCAAGGCGCTGCCGATGCGCGTGACCGCGGCGCGTCCGATCGCGGAGGCCATCAGCAGCGCGGGCGGCGTGCGCTTCGATGCGCTCGACATGCAACGGGCGCTGAAGGCCCTGCCGGGCGTCCATGTCGCCGGCGAAATGCTGGACTGGGAGGCACCCACGGGCGGCTATCTGCTCACGGCCGCCATGGCGAGTGGCGTGGTTGCAGCGAGGCAGCTGCTCGCGGCGATCACCGACCGGTCGCCCGAGGGTGCGTCGTCGTCGACGTTCTCGACAGACGCGCTTTCCTCCAAGTGAAAAAGGGAGATGCCGCAAGCTGTTGCGGCATCTCCCCCACGTCGGTCAGAGCGCTCCGGAACGGAGCATGTCCCTCGCGGACTCGCCTGCTTACTTCGGCAGCATGACTTTGTCGATCACGTGGATCACGCCGTTCGACTGGATCACGTCGGCAATCGTCACGGTCGCCACGTCGCCCTTTTCGTCGGTCACGGTGACCTTGCCGCCGGTGCTCTTCACCGTCAGCATGCCGCCCGCGACGGTCTTGAGCTTGGCCATGCCCTTGCCGGCCATGACTTCCTTCGACAGCGCGGCGGCGTCGAGCTTGCCCGGGACGACGTGGTAGGTCAGGATGCCTGCGAGCTTGGCCTTGTTCTCGGGCTTGAGCAGCGTATCGACCGTGCCTGCCGGCAGCGCGGCGAAAGCCGCGTTGGTCGGTGCGAACACGGTGAACGGGCCCGGGCCTTTCAGCGTCTCGACCAGCCCTGCGGCCTTGACGGCGGCGACGAGCGTCGTGTGGTCCTTGGAGTTGACGGCGTTGTCGATGATGTCCCTGGTCGGCAGCATCGAGGCGCCACCCACCATCACCTGGGCCATGGCGGAGACGGCACCGATCGACAGCGCGGCGGCGAGAGCGACGGAAGCGAGGCGGGAGAACTTGGTTTGCATGGAGATTCCTGGGTTGTTG
>JAKONL010000382.1 GCA_022701965.1 Burkholderiaceae bacterium
TGGGCGCGATCAGCATGTTCAGCTCCGACTCGCAGGCCATGGGACGCGTCGGCGAGGTCGTGATCCGCTGCTGGCAGACCGCGCACAAGATGAAGGGGCAGCGCGGCAAGCTGCCCGGCGACACCGAACGCAACGACAACTTCCGCGCCAGGCGCTACATCGCCAAGTACACGATCAACCCGGCCCTCGCGCACGGCATCGCGCACGAGGTGGGCAGCATCGAGGTCGGCAAGTGGGCCGATCTGGTGGTGTGGAAGCCGGCCTTCTTCGGCATCAAGCCCTTCACCATCATCAAGGGCGGCACCATCGCCATGGCTGCGATGGGCGACCCGAGCGCCTCCATTCCCACACCTCAGCCGGTGCACTACCGGCCCATGTTCGGCGCCTACGGCGGCTCGCTGCACCGGAGTTCGCTGACCTTCGTCTCGCAGGCCGGACTCGCGAACGGCATCGGCGAGCGCTACGGGCTGTCGAAGACGCTCGCCGCCGTGAAGGACATCCGCGGCGTGCGCAAGCACCACATGGTGCACAACGGCTACACGCCCAGGATGGAGATCGATCCGCAGACCTACGCAGTGCGCGCGGACGGACAGTTGCTGGTGTGCGAGCCGGCGACCTCGCTGCCGATGGCGCAGCGGTATTTCCTGTTCTGAGACGAATCACGGCTGCGCTGGCCGAAGGTTCGTGCGAATCCAGTGCGCGAGCGTGTCTTCTTCGAGTTGACCCGCGGCAAGCCGCAACATCGTGACGACGCAGGACTCATCGTCGGCCAAGAGTTCCCAGCCGTTGAGATCGAGAAAGACCTCGAGGGCAACGAAAGCCGTGCGTTTGTTGCCGTCCACGAAAGGATGGTTGCGTGCGATCCCGAACGCATAGCTCGCCGCCAGATCGGCAATATCGGGTGCTTCGTAGAGCGCTCTATGTTGCGGACGGTTCAAAGCCGAGGACAGAAGATCTTCATCTCTCAGGCCGGCGGGTCCTCCATGCTCGACGAGCTGTTCATCGTGAACAGCCCGAACAAGTGCAGGTGTCAGCCAGATCCAAGGGTTTTTCGCCGCATTCATTTGGCCAGTTCGCGCAGCACGTTGCGTCGCTTCTTCATGATGCGTCGCGCCGCATCCATTTGCTGGCTGAACACTTCGTCGTAGGGTGTCAAATGGAATCCGCCGGTCGCAGCCTCCGTCAGATACACCGTATCGCCACGCTCCACGTTGAGCTTCGCAAGTACCTCCTTGGGCAAGATCACGCCGACGGAATTACCGATTTGAGTAAGCTTGAGTGCAGACATTGCAGAACTCGTTGGTTATAACAATTGTTATACTAGTGTCCCAATCTAGATGACGCAAGTTGTCCATCGAGACATTCTTTCCATCGTTCGTCGAGTATCTTCAGATGCGCCAAATTTCCCCCGCCGCCCAACAGGCCGTCGACGACATCGCCCGCCGTCATGGCTTCGGCACCGAAGCGACGCTCGTCATGCTCGACGCCGTGATCGCCGGCAACGGCACCCAGGCCCAGTTCAGCCACCGCGAGTTCTCGGGCTCCGGCCAGTGGATGCGTGGCGGCATGACGATGGTCTCCGACATGTTCGACGGCCAACTGAAGGCTCGCGTCGCCGCCCTGTGCGCCGACCTGTCGGATCTGGCCGTGCAGCATCCCGACCTCTTTCGCAGCACGGCGCCGCAGGGCTTCGTCTCGCGCGACTGGTGGCCGTCGGACCTGCGCTGGCCCGACAGCACTGGCACGCAGAACGGCATGCGCTATGCACACTTCTCGCAGGCACGGCGCCTGGTCATCGACGTCGGCGGCACGGTCACGGTCTACGACACGCTCGATCACCGCATCGGCGGCTTCTCGCAGCAGCAGTCGCGGGGCGGCACGCTGCGGTTCGACAGCCAGTCCGGACCGGTCGACGTGACGAGCCTGCCGGTGGTGTCGGTAAGCGGCGAGGACCGGCCCTCGCCGGAGGCCCCGTCCGCACCCCCCGCGCCCGCCGCGCATCCGCAGGAGAACTGGACGCCGCCGATCACGCAGGACGTGTTCGCCATCATCGAGCGCCTGGCCGACCTGCACGGCAAGGGCATCCTCAGCGACGAGGAATTCGCGGCCAAGAAGACCGAGCTGCTCAGCCGGGTCTGACATTTGCATCCACGCTTGCGAAGATGATCACCGCCAACAAACTCATGCCCCAGGGCCGCGGCCTCGCACCCGTCCTGCTCAGGCGCGCCGCCACGCTCGAACTCGACTGGGACGTGCGCCAGAAGAGCCGCTTCGACGCCACCGATTCGCAGGGCCGCACGCTCGGCGTGTTCCTGCCGCGCGGCACCGCGGTACGCGGCGGCGATGTGCTGGTCGCCGAAGACGGCTCGCTGGTCCGCGTGATCGCAGCGCCGCAGCCGGTGCTCGTCATCACGCACTGCACGACGCACGGCACGCCGTTCGACCTCACGCGCGCGGCCTACCACCTGGGCAACCGCCATGTGCCGATCGAGCTGCAGCCCGACCACCTGAAGATCGAGCCCGATCACGTGCTGGCCGCGATGCTGCGCTCGATGCACCTGATCGTGCACGAGGCCGAGACCACCTTCGAGCCCGAGAACGGCGCCTACGGCACGCACGGCGGGTCACACGGCCACGGCCATGACGACCACGACCACGGTCATGGCCACTCGCATGGTCAGGGCCGGGCGCCGGTCGGCCCGGTTCTGCATCCCGACGCCTACGCCGGCGCCGCGCACGACCACGACCACGACCACGACCACGCCCATTGACCGAGCCCGTCGTCGCATCGCCGGGCGCCCTGCCCGCCGCCAGCCTGCTGCAGCTGATGTGGCTCGCCTCGCCGGCGCTGCCCATCGGCGGCTTCTCGTATTCCGAGGGGCTCGAGGCGGGCGTCGAGTGGGCCGGACTCTCGACCGAGGCCGTGGCCTCGGACTGGATCTCGGACCAGCTGCACCTGGGCCTCGCGCGCGGCGACCTGCCGGTGGTCGCGCAGGCGATCACGGCCTGGCGCGACGGCGGCGATGCGGGGCGCGATCGCATCGCAGCGCTCAACGCCTGGGTCCTGCAGACGCGCGAGTCGGCCGAGTTCCTGCTGCAGACCGAACAGATGGGCCGCTCCTTCGTCGAATGGCTCAGGCTGCACCACGACGACGTGGCGAGCGCCTTTGAAGGCGTGGCGGCGACGATCACCTACCCGGTGGCCTTCGCTTTCGCCGCGTCACGCACGCAGGCCGGCGTGCGCGACGGCTGCCTCGCCTTCGCCTTCGGCTGGTCCGAGAACATGGTCGGCGCGGCGGTCAAGTCCGTTCCGCTCGGCCAGAGCGCGGGGCAGCGGATGCTCGGCCGGCTGGCCGCGGAAATCCCGGCCGTGGTCGATCACGCTCTCGCCTGCGCCGACGACGACCGCCAGGCCTTCTCGCCGATGCTCGCCATCCTGTCCGCCCGACACGAAACGCAGTATTCCAGGCTCTTCCGGAGCTGAACCCCCGACACCTCGAAGGAGACACCCCATGGCTTCCGCACTCCACCACATTCCCCACCGCACCAAGAAGCTGCCGCCCCTGCGCGTGGGCATCGGGGGACCGGTCGGCTCCGGCAAGACCACGCTGCTGGAGATGGTCTGCAAGGCGATGCGCGACAAGTACGACCTGATCGCGATCACCAACGACATCTACACCAAGGAAGACCAGCGTCTGCTGACGGTGTCGGGCGCGCTGCCGGCCGAACGCATCATGGGCGTGGAAACCGGCGGCTGCCCGCACACCGCGATCCGGGAGGACGCCTCGATCAACCTCGAGGCCATCGACCGCATGCTGTCGCAGTTCCCCGATGCCGACATCGTCTTCATCGAGAGCGGCGGCGACAACCTGGCATCCACCTTCAGCCCCGAACTGAGCGACCTCACGATCTACGTGATCGACGTCGCCGCCGGCGAGAAGATCCCGCGCAAGGGCGGCCCGGGCATCACCAAGAGCGACCTGTTCATCATCA
>JAKONL010000418.1 GCA_022701965.1 Burkholderiaceae bacterium
TGCGTCAGGCGCGGGATGAGGTCGAGGAACTCGAACACCGAGCCCGGCCAGCCGTGCGAGAGCAGCAGCGGCATCGGCGCCGGGCCTTCGCCCCGGGCGTGGATGAAGTGCAGGTCGATGCCCGCGATCGGCGCCGTGAACTGCTCGAAGGCGTTGAGGCGCGCCTCCTGCGCGCGCCAGTCGAAGCGCGTGCGCCAGTGCTCGACCAGTTCGCGCATCCAGGCCAGGTCGGTGCCGGTGGCCCAGGGCGCGCCGGGCGCCTGGTCGGGGAAGCGGGTGAGGGCGAGCCGCGACCGGAGGTCGTCGATGGCGGCATCGGGCACGGCGGCCCTGAAGGGTTGGAGCGTCATGGTCATGGCGCCAATCTAGCGACGATCGCCGCCGCGCGCGGACTCCGGCGCGACATCGCGTCGCGGGACCCGGAACGGCATGCATCCAGAGACGATCCGCGCATCCTCTGGATGAATGATGACGCTTCATGTCCTCGACCCTTAAATTGCACCCCCACCGACATGTCCCGGGTCAATGCAACGACCCTTGCCGATTTGCGGTCGACCGGACATCGACCTGTCGACCCGGCATTCAATTGAGTCGTCGTCTGGTCGCCGAATTGCCGGCTGCATTGGCAATTCCATTGATCGACCGCATCTTCGATGATTGATCGAGGGGCCGTGACTCGCCTGCGGGCGGTCACCGTCCTGTCGCGACGTTCTCCTCTCCTCCCTTCCCGCGTGCGCCTTTCGACCACGTCCATCGAATTGGCGATGGCGCTCGGACCGCCTGTGTATCGCTTTCGATGCAAGGTGTCCGGAATCATTACGACGTGTCGAGTACATAAAGTTACACCACGAAATAGGCACCAAAATTAATTAATTGGTATTACATTTCCGACCCATAACACAACGACGCGAGGAGTCCGCAATGTCAGTTGGGTCAGTCATTCTCTGCATGGGCACGCGCCCCGAGATCATCAAGATGGCGCCTGTCCATCGCGCATTGCGGGCCTCCCGGGTGCCCACGCTGGTGCTTCACACCGGCCAGCACGACCAGATGGCCTGGCCGCTCTACGAGTTCTTCGACATGCGGCCCGACCACGTGCTGCCGCTGGAGCGCCGGTCCGACTCGCTGGCCCACCTGACGGCCGTGCTGACCGAACAGTCGCACCGCGTGCTGGCCGAGGCGCGACCGGCGGCGGTGCTGGTCCAGGGCGACACCACGAGCGCCCTGGTGGGCGCGCTCACGAGCTTCTACCTGAAGATCCCGGTCGGCCACGTCGAGGCCGGCCTGCGCACCTTCGACATCCAGGACCCGTTCCCGGAGGAGGCCAACCGCCAGCTCATCGGCCGGCTTGCGCGCTGGCATTTCCCGCCGACCCGCATCGCCACCGCCAACCTGCGTCGCGAGGGCATCGCGCCCGCGGCCATCCACCAGACCGGCAACACGATCGTCGACGCCACCCACTGGGGCGTGGCCTACCTGCAGTCGCTGCCCGACGGCGCGGCGGGCGTCCTGCCGCCGGAGCTCGCGGCGCTGCCTGCCGCGCTCGGCCGCAAGCGCATCGTGCTGGTGACCGCGCACCGGCGCGAGAACTGGGGCCAGGGCATCGAGTCGATCGCGCGCGGCGTGCGCCGGCTGCTGGCGTCGCAGCCGGGGCTGGTGGTGGTCTGGCCGGTGCATGCCAACCCGCAGGTCAGGGAGACGGTGCATCGCGGCTTCGAGGGCCTGGTGTGCGAGGAGGGTTCGCAACTGCTGCTGACCGCGCCGCTGAACTACCCGGCGCTGCTGTGGGTGATGTCGGTGTCGTGGCTGATCCTGTCGGATTCCGGCGGCATCCAGGAGGAGGCGGTGTCGGCCCGGGTGCCGATCCTGGTGCTGCGCGAGACGACCGAGCGGCCCGAGCTGATCGCCGCCGGTGCCGGCAAGCTGGTGGGCACCGACGCCGACCGGCTGTGCCACGAGTTCATCGCGCTGCAGGGCGATCGCCGCCTGTACGAGCGCATGCGCAGGGCCAAGAACCCCTTCGGCGACGGCCACGCCGCCGCACGCATCGCCGAGGTCGTGGTGCGCGCGCTGCCCGCGCCGCAGCCGGCTCCGGTCCGGACGCCGCACATCGAGACCGCCGAAGCCGGTACCCCCTGAACGGGGCGCTCCGATGGAATGGGTCGACGTCATCGCGGCGGCACTGGTCGCCCTCAAACTGCTGTTCGTCTTCGTGAGCCTGGTCTTCCTGGCCTGCGGCCTGGACGACCTCTTCATCGACGGCTGCTACGGCGTCCGGGTCCTGCGCCAGCGCGGGTCCGGACGCGCCGGGGCGCAGCCGACCGAGCAGCAACTGCAGGACCGGCCCGAGCAGCCGATCGCCATCATGCTGCCGGCCTGGGACGAGTCGGCCGTCATCCGGCCGATGCTGCTGCGCCTGCTCAAGACGCTCAACTACGGCAACTACCACGTCTTCGTCGGCACCTACCCGAACGACGTCGCCACGCACGTGGAGGTGGAGCACGTGCGCGCGGTCTCCGACCGGGTGCACCGCATCTGCACCCCGGCGGACGGGCCGACCTGCAAGGCCGACTGCCTCAACTGGATCTACCAGGGCATCCGCCGCCACGAGAAGGAGACGGGCATCCGCTTCGAGATCTTCGTCATGCAGGACTGCGAGGACGTGATCCACCGGCTGGCCTACAAGGTCTTCAACCACCTCATCCCGGCCAACGACATGGTGCAGCTGCCGGTGCTGTCGCTCGACCGCAGGTGGAACGAGTTCACCGGCGGCCACTACCTCGACGAATTCGCGCAACTGCACTCCAAGGACCTGGTGGTGCGCGAGATGCTCGACCGCAGCATCCCGGCCGCCGGCGTGGGCTGCGCCTTCAGCCGCCGCGCCTTCGAGACGGCCGCCGCGGGCAACCGCAACGAGCTGTTCAACATCGACTCGCTGACCGAGGACTACGACTTCGGCTTCCGCATGAAGACGCTGGGCATG
>JAKONL010000133.1 GCA_022701965.1 Burkholderiaceae bacterium
CACGAAGGCCGCGAACATGCCGATGGCGGTCCAGTTGGTCGCCTGCTTCTGGAGTTGGCCGAGGTCGCCACCGGCCGCGTGCGCCAAGCCGGCGATCGCCATCAGGAAGACGGCCGCCGTCGTCATGGGGAAGGAAAGGACGCGTTTCATCGCTGGACTCCCGCTGCGATCTGCGCGGCCAGCGCGTCGTATTCGTTGTTGGCCCGGCGCACGTAGATCCCGGAGATCAGGACGGTGAACAGGATCACGCCCAGCCCGAGCGGCATGCCCAGCGTGGTCACGCCCTGGCCGATGCGCTGGGCCAGGAAGGCCTTGTCGAAGGCGATCAGCAGGATGAAGCCGTAGTACACGACCATCATCGCGGCGGTCAGCCACCAGCCGAAGCGCGAGCGCCGCGACTTGAGTTCGTGATAGCGCGGGTCGCGCAGGATCCGGGCGGTCAGCTCGGTATTGGTGTCGGTTGCCATGGTTTGTTGTTGTCTCCGGGTTTTTCGGGCCGACCGGAGTCTAGCCACACGGGGCGACCGACGGGAGTCGATCGCTACCTATCGCGGCGATAAATGAAGCACCATGGACGGGGCCGCGGAACACCGATCGGCACGAGACTTGCTACACGAACCGAACCGACTCGGATCGTCCATCGCCGTTGCCCGGCGTCGCTTCGCGGTCCCCTTTCCCCGTCAGGAGGCTTTTCCATGAATTTTCGACACCGGCTTTCCTGCCTGGCGTGCGCGCTCGGCGTGCTCGCGATCGCCGCTCCGTCATCGGCCGCGGACAAGTATCCCGACCACCCGGTCAAGGTCATGGTCGCGCTGCCGGCCGGCGGCGGCGTCGACATGATCGCGCGGCTGGTGAGCCAGAAGCTGGCCGCGGAGTCGGGCCAGCCCTTCGTGGTCGACAACAAGGCCGGCGCCTCGGGCCGCATCGGCCTGCCGCTCGTGACGAAGGCGCCGGCCGACGGCTACATGCTGACGGTCTCGCCGGCGTCCTTCCTCACGACCAACAAGAGCATCTTCAAGTCGCTGCCCTAAGACCCGGAAACCGATTTCGCGCCCATCACCAAGCTCGCCAACCAGGCGATGGTGCTGGTCGTGAAGGACCGGGACCGGTTCCCGAACGCGGCCGCCGTGCTGGCCGCGGCCAAGGCCAAGCCCGAAGGACTGACCTACGCCTCGTCGGGCGACGGCAGCCCGCAGCATCTGGCCGGCCTGATGTTCGAGTCGCGCCAGAAGGTGCGCATGGTGCACGTGCCCTACAAGGGCGGTGCGCTGGCCATCAACGACATGCTCGGCGGCAACGTCGACCTGCTGTTCGCGCCGCTGCCCGAGGCCCTGCCGCACATCAGGTCCGGCAAGCTGGCCGCGCTGGCGATCATGAGCGACAAGCGCTCGCCGCTGATCGCTGAGGTGCCGACGATGCGCGAAGGCGGCATCGCCGACATGACCATGATCACCTGGATCGGCCTGCTGGCGCCGGCGAAGACGCCGCGCCCGATCGTCGACCAGCTCAACCGCCAGGTGCACGCGATCCTCGCGAGCGAGGACGTGAAGGCGCATCTGCGCGAGGCCGGCATGGACGTCGCGCCGACGACGCCGGCCCAGTTCCAGCAGACGATCGCGCAGGAAATCAAGCTGCACGCGGACCTGGTGAAGGCTTCGGGCCTCGAGCCGCAGTGAAAAACGCCCCGGCGTGCCGTGTCCTAGCAAAAGGATGACGTAACGGTGTTCAAGTTCGTGGCAAACCGGACGATGAAGCAACTACCGCAGCGTCCGCCCATGCCATGACCGATACACCCACCGCCACTTTCGAGCAGGACGGCCTCCTGGCCGTCCTCGCCCGCCTCTCCGACGCCGAACTCGACGTCCTGGACTTCGGCGCCATCGGCTTCGACGCCGAGAGCGTCGTGCGCCGCTACAGCGCCTTCGAGTCCCGGATGTCGGGTCTCTCCATCTCGCGCGTCGTCGGCCAGCCGTTCTTCACGATCGTCGCGCCCTGCATGAACAACTTTCTCGTGGCCCAGCGCTTCGAGGACGCGGCCGCGTCGGGCACCGAACTCGACGAGGTGATCGACTACGTGCTCACGCTGCGCATGCGTCCGATCAAGGTCAAGCTGCGCCTGCTCGCGGGTGCGGCCTCGGACCTGCGCTACGTCCTGATCAAGCGCCCCGCGTGAACACCCTCTTTTCCGGCGCCGACACGCCCACCGGCCCCGAGGAAGAATACGAGGCACTGCTGCAGTTCCTCTACATGGCGCCCATCGGGCTGGTGCAGATGCGCATCGACGGCGAGGTCGTGATGATCAACCCGCTGTGCGCGCAGCTCCTGATGCCGCTGTCGACGAACGGCGGCCTCTCCAACCTGTTCCAGGTGCTGGAGAACGTCGCGCCGGACCTGCCGCACCGCACCCGCGCCTTCGCGCCGATGCACGGCAAGATCTGCGATGCGCTCCACCTGCAGATCGATTCGGGCGTGCCGGGGCAGCGCGATCCGCAGGTGTTCGCGCTGACGCTGCTCAAGCTGGACGAGGAGCGGCTGATGGCGGTGATCGACGACGTTTCGGTGTCGGTCAAGCGCGAGCGCGACCTGCGCATGAGCCAGGCCTGGATCCACACCATCGTCACCGGCATCACCGACTACGCGCTGCTCGCGCTCGACCGTGATGGCGTCATCCAGAGCTGGAACCCCGGCATGCGGCAGGTCACCGGCTTCGAGGCCGAAGCCACCGAGGGCCAGCGCTATTCGATCATCTTTCCCGACGAGGACCGCATGCAGCACCGCTCGAACGAGCGGCTGCGCGAGGCCGACCTGAGCGGCTGGAACCTGGAGGAAGGCTGGATGCAGCGGGCCAACGGCGAGAAGTACTGGGGCAGCTGCCTGATCGCGCCGCTGCATCCGCTGCAGGCCGAGGGCGACGCCGACCGCAGGACCGACGACCGCGCCTACAGCGTGATCGTGCGCGACATCAGCGACCAGCGCGAGGCCAACGAGGCGCTGCGCCGCTCGGTCTTCTCCGACCACCTCACCGGGCTGGTCAACCGCCGGGCCTTCTACGAGTCGGCGACGCTCGCGATGGAACGCTGCGCGCGCAACCGGCTGCCGCTGTCGGTG
>JAKONL010000514.1 GCA_022701965.1 Burkholderiaceae bacterium
CATGCATGCCTTGCACGTTGCCGGAGGTGGACGTGGCAATTGATCGAACAGTTTTGACTCCGCAACAACGGCTCGCGATTTCTCGACGTGCACTGTTCAGGGAGTTGGATTACGGTCCCGAAGAGGCTACGTCGATTTCCTTATCCGAGGATGGGCACAATGCGCCTGAAAGCGCACCATTCGTTCGTCAGAGGACTTCCGATGGCTTTCTTTCCGGCTTTCCAGTTGTGGCGATAGCTCGAAACGTTGGAGAACGCTGGTGGAGACGTCACCCAGCAAATGCAATGGTCCAGGTAGCTAAACCGATGCTCGCACGCTACGCGCGAAAGCAGCCCGCGAAGTTGATGGCCTATGCTGCAGGGACCGGAGCGTTGCTCGTCATATTGAGACCTTGGAGACTGTTGTCTGTAACTGCACTTGTGGCTGCGGTGTTCAAGACATCCGACGTCGCGGACATGGTCACGACCTTGATGCATAGCAATATTCAAAAGTCGGACATAGAATAGCGACCTGCACAGGCATGCAAAGCCCGGAATATCCGGGCTTTTTTATAGGCTTTCACGAGTTGCCGAGGCGTACGATTATTTCGTTGTTCACCTTCGATACATTGGAAACCGAATTCGCGATCTTCTCCGCTTTTGCGATGACTGCGGCTGACGGCGCATTCCCTTTCAACGTCACAACGCCTTTGGAAGTTTCTACGTCAAGCTGCGAACTGCTCAGTTCGGGGTCTCGAATGAATGTCGAGCGTATCTTGCCCGTGATGGCGATATCTTCAGCGTCGGTCGAGATCTTTTGCCCAGCAGCTTTCAAGGTCTCTTGCAGCTTGGCCGACTTGACCTGCTCGCGCGCATCACCGGCCAATTCCCGAACGGTCGCCATGGTCTGGCCACCTGCTTTCTCAGTCCGGGCAATGGCCGAATCCAATTGCTGTCCAACTGTGCGACCTTGAGAATCGTTGTCGCACGCAGTCAGCAGCAATGATGACATCGTGGCAAGAAAAGCCACGTGCCACACCTTGGACATTACAGCTTGTCGACGCCGGTCTTGACGGCATCTTTGGCGTTTTCCTTCGTATCTCCATAACCGCTCTGGACCTTGCCGGACGCCTGGTCCACGTGCCCTTCGGCTTCGAGCTTCTCGTTGCCGACCACACGACCGGCAACTTCCTTGATCTTTCCCTTGACCTGGTCTACACGGCCTTCGACTTGATCCTTGTTCATGGCGATTTTCCTTTCAGTGGTGGATGAAACATGACTTCGACTCGTTCGCGAAGCCATCTCCTCAATCTATAGACCAGGGTCGTTATCCGTCATAGCCTGCGTCCCGAATGAACGTAGGACTTTGGAAGATCAAGCCGTCAATATCCACCCTTCGATCGGATCGATCGACTGCGGCAACCCGAACGGACGTCTCCCATCCTTCCCGGACGTGTTGCAGCGGGTCGCTGCCCACGCGGTCTGGACGAGGCAGAGTACCGCATCAAGAAGGTCACCCTGCGCATCGGCCAGCAACGCGTCGCGTTGCGTGTGCGTCACCGCCAAGCGCAGACCGAGGCGAGTCTTGCCGAGTTCGAGCGCGGAAAGCAGGTCTGCCCGGGCAACCCAACGTTCGGCGTTCTGGCGGGCGGCATCGTCTGCCTTGTAGCTGCGTCTGCCGAGCACTTCGCGCGCCAGCAACCCCGGATAGGCCTCCAGTGCGATTCGGCTCGCTCCAGCGGGCTCGTACAGCCCCGGTAGCGCAGCACCTGTTTCCAGAAGACGTGGTACGCCGGCATGCAACATGAAAGCCACCGGCGGGTTGACCCATTTCATCGAGGAGCTCGATCCCGCCGGCATGTCCGTCGAACGGTGTGCGAATTTGCGGCCGACAGGACGGCCATCGCAGAAAGCCGCGAACTCGTTGCGAATTTCCGTCCGTGACAGCTTGGCATAGTGCGCCATCAGCGCATGCCATTCCAAGGGCCATCCGAGTTGCACGACCAGCTCGCGCGGCAGGCCGAACGGAAAGTCGAAGCCGCCGATCCATGCCGGCTCTTCGCACATCCAGGCTGTCCACTCTTCGAACGTCGAGAAACGCAACAGTTTGGAAACCGTCACGCGCTTGTCGCGCACGGCGCCGAGCGCGACGACGATCGGCTTGCGCCGGGTCGGCGCGCTCGAGAAATCGCAGCCGAAAAGAATCGTCAATTGCGCCCGACGATGGCGGCGGTCGCCATCAGTTCCTCGAGCAGCGCGAGCGACACCTTGCCCGAAACGGAATACGGATCGAGTTCGGCACGCGCCGAATAGCGCAACAGGGTCGATGCATGCACCTTGGAGAGTTGCACCTGCCCCATCGTCCACCCGCCGAAACGGCGCTCGTTGACTTCCTCGTAGTGGAGCAGTTCGACGTCCTTGTGCCTAGGGTCCCGCTGGATGTGTCCGTAGAGCGCATTCACCGCCACGCGGCCGCCCTCGATTGCCTGCAGGAAAACCCCGTTTCCGTAGCAGAGGATTCCGGTGATGCCGCAGGCCGGGTTGTGCGATCGGGACTGAGACAGGATCGCATTGATCGACGCCGTATCCGTATCGACGGCCCGGCTGGCGTAGAGAAGACGTACGAGCATGGTCGATCAGCGCTTGCGCGGGAGGAGAGAGAGAAATTCACGCCGCAGGTTCGGGTCCTTCAGGAACACGCCGCGCATGACCGAGTTGATCATCTTGCTGTCCATCTCCTTCACACCTCGCCATGCCATGCAGAAGTGCTCCGCCTCCATGACCAGCGCCAGACCGTCAGGCTGCGTCTTCTGCTGGATCAGGTCGGCGAGTTGCACCACGGCTTCCTCCTGGATCTGGGGCCGGCCCATGACCCATTCGGCGAGCCGCGCATACTTCGACAGACCGATGACGTTGGTGTGCTCGTTGGGCATGACGCCGATCCAGAGCTTGCCGATGATCGGGCAGAAATGGTGCGAGCAGGCGCTGCGCACGGTGATCGGACCGACGATCATCAGTTCGTTCAGATGCTCGGCATTCGGGAATTCCGTGAGTCTGGGCGCCGGCACGTAGCGCCCGAGAAACACCTCGTTCAGGTACATCTTGGCGACGCGGCGGGCGGTGTTGTCCGTGTTGTGGTCGTTGTCGACGTCGATCACCAGACTCTCCAGCACGCCCTTCATCTTGATCTCGACCTCGTCGAGCAAGGCGTCGAGATCGCCGGGCTGCAGGAAATCGGCAATGTTGTCGTTGGCGTTGAACCGCTTCTTCGCGGCGACCAGCCGTTCCCTGATCTTCACGGACATCGGCACACCTTCTCCGGATGCATCCTGCCCGGCGATGTCGCCCATGGCGGGATCGGAGGTGGCGTCGAGTTTCATGAACATGCACAAATCCTAGCAGTGAAGTGGCGGGCAGTCGGCACGCGGCGTTGCGCTGCCACGTGCTATCTGCCCGACAGCGAGAAGTCGGTCAGAAGCGGCAGGTGATCCGACATGCGTGCCCAGATCGGGCCTCGCGGGACGCTGCAGGCCATCGGCACGAGTTGCCGTGCGTAGATGAAATCCAGCTGCGTGACGGGAAGCCGCGACGGATAGGTCAGCGTCGGCGGACCACGCAGATCGCTCGAGTCGCGCATGCCCATGGCGTTCATCGCATAGCGCATGCGGGCACCCCAGTCGTTGAAGTCGCCCGCGACGATCACCGCCTCGTCGTGCGGAATCTCGCGCTCGATGAATTCCCGCATCCGCGCGATCTGCCGCACGCGGCTGCCCTTGATGAGCCCCAGGTGCACGACGATGGCATGCACCGTGATGCCCTCCACGTCGATCACCACATGCAGCAGTCCGCGTTGCTCGAAGCGGTGGTCCGAGATGTCGTGATGGTTCTGGCGCACGACGGGCCAGCGTGTGAGCAACGCATTGCCATGCTCGCCGTGACGCGTCACCGCGTTGGTTTCGTAAACCGCCGTATAGCCTTCGGGCGCGAGAAACTCCGCCTGCGGCATCTGCGGCCAGCGGGCGAACTGCTGCGCGCCCTGACGGTTCATCTTGCGCACTTCCTGCAGGCAGACGATGTCGGCATCGAGCTGCTCGATGGCGTGGCCGAGGTTGTGGATCTCGAGCCGGCGGGCGGGTCCGATGCCCTGGACGCCCTTGTGAATGTTGTAGGTCGCCACCCGAAAGGTGTTCGCGGTCGCGTTCATGGCAGGAATTGTGGCAGCAGCAGGATGGCTTCGGCGTTCGAGGGAGAAAAGCAGGTGTCGGCGGCTTCGCGAAACGGCAGCCACTGCCAATCGATGTGTTCGCGCGGCGAGAGAACCGGAACGGTCCGCTGCGGCACGCGCAGCCCGAACAGGTGCTCGGTGTTGCGTGTCACGCCCGGCGCGTAGCGGGAGCGCCATTGCGGATAGATGTCGTAGACGTTCTGCAACTGCCAGTCGCGCAGGCCGGGCGCCAGGTCGCTGCCGGGCCGGCAATCGATGCCGGTTTCCTCGCCCACTTCGCGAGCGGCCGTCAGGCGCAGATCCTCGTCGACGCTGTCCCTGCTGCCCGTCACCGACTGCCAGAACACCGACGACGTGTCGGCCCGGCGGATCAGCAGCACGTCGAGCGCCGGCGTGTGGATCACGACCAGTACCGACTCCGGAATCTTGAAAGCCCGCATGGCCGGATCGGCACCGCTGCCGGACCGTCGACGCTCAGGCCGCCGGCTGGACGTTGCGCAGCTTGATATGCAGTTCGCGCAGCTGCTTCTCGTCGACCGGGCTCGGCGCCTGCGTGAGCAGGTCCTGCGCGCGTTGGGTCTTGGGGAAGGCAATCACGTCGCGGATGGAGTCCGCACCCGTCATGAGCATCACCAGACGGTCGAGGCCGATGGCGATGCCGCCGTGCGGCGGCGCGCCGTACTGCAGCGCGTCGAGCAGGAAACCGAATTTGAGCTGCGCGTCCTCGGCGCTGATCTTCAGCGCACGGAACACCTTGCTTTGCACTTCCTCGCGATGGATACGCACCGAGCCGCCGCCCATCTCGATGCCGTTGAGCACCATGTCGTATGCCTTGGCGATGCACTTCTCGGGCGCGGTATCCATCAGGTTCTCGTGGCCGTCCTTCGGCGCGGTGAACGGGTGGTGCACCGCGGACCAGCGCTGCCCTTCCTCGTCGAACTCGAACATCGGGAAGTCGACCACCCAGAGCGGCGCCCAGCGATCCTCGAACAGGCCGTTCTTGCGGCCGAAGGCGCTGTGGCCGATCTTCACGCGCAGGGCGCCGATGGCGTCGTTGACGACCTTTTCCTTGTCGGCACCGAAGAACAGGATGTCGCCGTTTCGCGCTCCCGTGCGGGCGATGATCTCGGCCAGCGTGGCGTCGTCGAGGTTCTTCACGATCGGGCTCTGCAGCCCGTCGCGGCCGACCGCCGCGTCATTGACCTTGATGTAGGCCAGGCCCTTGGCGCCGTAGATCTTCACGAACTCCTGGTAGGCATCGATCTCGCCGCGCGACATGCCGCCTTCGGCACCGCCGCCGGGCACACGCAGCGCGACGACACGGCCGCCCTTCATGGTCGCGGCGTTGGAGAACACCTTGAACTCGACGCGCTTCATCAGTTCGGTGAGTTCGGTGAATTCCAGCTTCACGCGCAGGTCCGGCTTGTCGGAGCCGTACTTGAACATCGCGTCGCCGTACGTCATCGTCGGGAACACCGGCAGGTTGATGTCCGCGGCCGCGCGGAAGACGTTGCGGATCATGCCCTCGAACATCTCGCGGATCTCCTCTTCCGCCATGAAGGAGGTCTCGATGTCGATCTGCGTGAACTCGGGCTGGCGGTCGGCGCGCAGGTCCTCGTCGCGGAAGCACTTGACGATCTGGTAATAGCGGTCGTAGCCGGCCACCATCAGCAACTGCTTGAAGAGTTGCGGCGACTGCGGCAGCGCGAAGAAGCTGCCGTCGTGCACGCGGCTGGGCACCAGATAGTCGCGCGCGCCCTCGGGTGTCGACTTGCCGAGCATCGGCGTCTCGATGTCGATGAATCCGTTGGCGTCGAGGAACTTGCGCGCCTCCATCGTGACCTTGTAGCGCAGCATCATGTTGCGCTGCATGGCCGGTCGGCGCAGGTCGAGCACGCGGTGCGTGAGGCGCGTGGTCTCGGAGAGGTTGTCGTCGTCGAGCAGGAACGGCGGCGTGACCGACGGGTTGAGCACCTTGAGCTCGTGGCACAGCACTTCGATCTTGCCGCTCTTCAGGCTGTCGTTGGTCGTGCCTTCCGGCCGGGCACGGACCAGGCCGGTGACCTGGATGCAGAACTCGTTGCGCAGGTCCTCGGCCACGGCGAAGGTCGCGGCACGGTCGGGATCGCAAACCACCTGGGCATAGCCCTCGCGATCGCGCACGTCGACGAAGATCACGCCGCCATGGTCGCGGCGACGGTTGACCCAGCCGCACAGCGTGACGGTTTCGCCGATCAGGGCTTCGGTCACGAGGCCGCAATAGTGGGAACGCATTTGTGATCGGATGGCCATGGGAACTCGTTTTCAGGCGCCGGTGGCGCGTTGTGGATGGACGGCGATGGTTGCGGGGCCGCCGGGGACGACCACGCCCATCGAGACGATGTACTTGAGCGCTTCGTCCACGCTCATCTTGAGTTCGATGCAGTCGCTGCGCTTGAGCATCACGAAGTAGCCGCCGGTCGGATTCGGCGTGGTCGGCACGTAGACGCCGAGGTATTCGCCGCCGCCCAGATGCTCCAGCACCTCGGCGCCGGGCGTGCCGGTGACGAAGGCGATCGTCCAGGAATTCGGGCGCGGCCACTCGATGAGCACCGCCGTGCGAAAGGCGTTGCCGTTCTCGGAGAACAGCGTGTCGGACACCTGCTTGACGCTCGAATAGATCGATCGCACCACCGGGATGCGCCGCACCACCGCGTCGCCCCAGCCGAGCAGGCGCTTGCCGACGAAGTTGCTGGCGACGGCACCCACGAGCAGCAGGATCGCCAGCGTGAGCAGTACGCCGAGGCCACGGACCCGGTGTTCGCTCAGCCAGTCGGTCCACTCGCTCGGCAACAGCCAGAGCGTCTGGTCGAGCGTGCCGATGATCCAGTTCAGCACGCCCAGCGTGATGACCAGCGGGACGATGACCAGCAGCCCCGAAAGAAGCCATTTGCGCAACGCGTGCATGGCCGGGCTCAGTCCTTCTTGGCGGCGGGCGCCGGAGCCGCCGCAGCCGCGGGCGAAGCGCTCGGTGCCGGTGCCGGTGCGGGCGCAGCGGCCGTTGCGCTCGGGCCGGATTCGGAAGAGCTTCCCTTCCCGCCGGAACCGGACTCCGATCCGCCTGCCTTGTCGCTGCTCTTGTCGTCACTCTTCGAAGCACCGGACTCGGCCGGCTTCTTGCCGCCGCCGTCCCGGAAATCGGTGACGTACCAACCGGAGCCCTTGAGCTGGAAACCCGCGGCGGTGACCTGTTTCTCGAAGGTGCTCGCGCCGCATGCCGGACACACCGTGAGCGGGGCATCGGACATTTTTTGCAGCGCATCCTTGGCGAAGCCGCAGGTGCTGCATTTGTAGGCGTAGATGGGCATGGGATTGGGCCGGGCAAAGGCGGCGCAGCCGCCGCTCGCAAAGCCCAAGATTATAGGGCGCCGACCCGTGCGGACCGCCTCAGGCCGAGGCGACGGCGAGCGGACGGTGCGGCGTGCGCACGTTGGCGATCCATTGCGGCGCGAGCGATCCGGCGACCATGCCGAGAGCCGCCGCCAGCACCCCTGCGAGCTGCGCCGGAAACGCTTCGCCCCAGGGCGTCGCCAGGAACACCAGCCAGACACCGATGCCCGATGCCACCGCGGCGATCGCGCCCTGCGTGGTCGCCCGCTTCCAGTAGAGCCCGCTGACCAGCGGCACGAAAGCGCCCACCAACGGCACCTGGTAGGCGCCCGAGACCAGTTCGTAGATCGGCGTGCCCTGCATGCGGATCGCATACGCCAGCACCGAGGCGCTGAACACCAGCACCGTGATGCGCATCGTGCGCAGGTTCTCGCGGTCGGTGCCGGCCGGTCGGAACTGGCGCCAGATGTTCTCGGTGAAGGTCACGCTGGGCGCCAGCAGCGTTGCGGAGGCGGTCGACTTGATCGCCGAGAGCAGCGCGCCGAAGAACAGCACCTGCATCACGAACGGCATCTTCTCGAGCACCAGCGTGGGAAGCACCTTCTGCGGGTCCTCCTTGAGAAGCTGCGCGGCCTGCTCCGGCATGATCAGCAGGGCGCTCGCCACCAGGAACATCGGCACGAACGCGAAAAGGATGTACGCGATGCCGCCGATCACGGGCCCGCGCGTCGCGGAAGCGACGCTGTTGGCGGACATCACGCGCTGGAACACGTCCTGCTGCGGAATGGAGCCCAGCATGATCGTGATCGCCGCGGCGAAGAAGAAGACCATGTCCTTGAAGCTCGGTTCCGGCCAGAACCTGAAGAGGTCGCGGCTCATCGCGAACGAGACGACCTTGCCCGCCCCGCCGGCCATGTTGCCGGCGAACACGGCGATCACCGCGAGCCCGACCACCAGGATGATCATCTGGATGAAGTCGGTCACGGCCACCGACCACATGCCGCCGAACAGCGTGTACGCCAGGATCGACGCGACGCCGATCGTCATGCCGACCGGCAGGCTGATGAAGCCGGCCGACAGCACGTTGAAGACGAGCCCGAGCGCCGTGACCTGCGCCGACACCCAGCCGAGATAGCTGATCATGATGATGACCGAGCAGGCCACCTCCACGATGCGCCCGTAGCGCTCGCGGTAGTAGTCGCTGATCGTCAGCAGCGTCATCCGGTAGAGCTTGCCGGCGAAGAACAGCCCGACCAGGATCAGGCAGGTGCCGGCACCGAACGGATCCTCGACCACGCCGTGCAACCCGCCGTCGATGAACTTGGCCGGGATCCCCAGCACGGTTTCCGAACCGAACCACGTCGCGAAGGTGGTCGTCACGATCATGAAGAGCGGCAGGTTGCGCCCGGCGATCGCGAAGTCGGTGGTGTTCTTGACGCGGCGGGCGGCCACGAGTCCGATGGCGATCGTCAGCAACAGGTAAACGGCGACCAGGGTCAGCAGCACGGCGAGGCTCCTCCAACGACCTTCAGAACAGACGCACGCGCACCAGCACCTGCATCGCGAGCAGACCCAATACAAAACCCATGCCACCATAGACGATCGCCTGCAGCAGCCGGTTGGTCTTCTTCTGCGCCTGCAGCAGCTCGAGCAGTTCCCGGCGGTTGTCGTCCGGACGGCGCGACAGGAATTCGTGCATGAGACGCGGGAACTGCGGCAGCAGCTTGGCATAGCGCGGCGCCTCGGCGCGCAGTTGCGCGAAGAGCCGCTTGGGGCCGACCTGGTCGAGCATCCATTTCTCCAGGAACGGCTGCGCCGTGGCCCAAAGGTCGAGATCGGGATCGAGCTGCCGTCCGAGCCCCTCGATGTTGAGCAGCGTCTTCTGCAGCAGCACCAGCTGAGGCTGGATCTCCACGTGGAAGCGGCGCGAGGTCTGGAACAGCCGCATCAGCACCATGCCGAGCGAGATCTCCTTCAGCGGCCGGTCGAAATACGGTTCGCACACGGTGCGGATGGCCGCCTCGAGCTCGTCGATGCGCGTGCCCTCCGGGACCCAGCCGCTCTCCAGATGCAGCTCCGCGACGCGCTTGTAGTCACGCCGGAAGAAGGCGACGAAGTTCTGCGCCAGATATTCCTTGTCGGACTCGGTCAGCGTGCCGACGATGCCGAAGTCCAGCGAGAT
>JAKONL010000524.1 GCA_022701965.1 Burkholderiaceae bacterium
TCGCCTTCGCCCGCGCCATGGGCGAGTTCGGCGCCACGTTGATGATCGCCGGCAACCTGCCGGGCAAGACGCAGACGCTCTCCATCGCCATCTACGACGCCGTGCAGGCCGGCAACGACGCGCAGGCACTGTGGCTGACGCTCGTCATCTCGCTGGTCTGCATGACGGTGCTGGTGGTGTCGGGCCGGCTGCTGCAGGCGCGGCACTGAAACCTGGAGCCGAAGCCGCGCATGACCGATACCACCGCACCCGTCCTCGACATCGCCGTCCGGCTCTCGCTGCACTCCGGGGAGCGCCGCTTCGAACTCGACGCCTGCTTCCACTCCGCCGCCTCGCGCACGGCGCTCATGGGCGCTTCCGGCTCGGGCAAGTCGACCGTGCTGATGGCCGTCGCCGGGCTCGCGCCGCAGGCGACCGGGCACGTGCGCGTCGGTGCGAGGAGCCTGCTCGACAGCGCGCGCGGCATCGACCTGCCGGCCCGCGAGCGCGGCGTCGGGCTGGTATTCCAGGACTACGCGCTGTTCCCGCACATGACCGTGACGCGCAACCTGGAATTCGGCGTGCGCCGGCTCGGCCGGAAGACGGGCGATTCGGACCGCGAACGGATCGAGACGCTGCTGCGCCAGTTCGATCTCGCGAAGCTGCGCGACGCCCTGCCCCGCCACCTCTCGGGCGGTCAGCGCCAGCGCGTCGCCCTCGCGCGCGCACTGGTGCCGCAGCCGCAGCTGCTGCTGCTCGACGAACCGTTGTCGGCGCTCGACACCATGCTGCGCACGCGGCTTCGCAACGAGCTCGCCGAGATGCTGCAGCGCGTGCAGGTGCCGACGTTGCTGGTCACGCACGATCCGCAGGACGTCGAGGCACTCGCCCAGACGGTGGTGCACCTCGATCACGGGCGCGTCGTCTAGGGAAAACCCGGCAGTCCGTTGTAAGCCCGGTGCCGGTCACGGCGCTTACCATCGCGAGCTTTGCCCACGCCAACGGAGACACACGTGTCCGCACTCCTCAGATTCGCGACGGTCATGGACTGGATCAGCGAAAAGCTCAGCAAGTTCGCCGGCGTCGCCGTGCTCGCCGCATCGCTGATATCGGCCGGCAACGCGCTGATCCGCTACGGCTTCGACTTCAGCAACAACTCGTGGCTGGAGATCCAGTGGTACCTGTTCGCGGCCACCGTGATGCTCGGCGCGCCGGTCGTGCTGCGCTACAACGAGCACGTGCGCGTCGACATCCTCTACGGCAAGCTCAAGGGCAACGGGCCGGTGTACGTCGACATCTTCGGCCTGCTGTTCTTCCTGCTGCCGGTGATGGGCCTGTTCACCTATCTGACCGCGCCATTCTTCTGGCGCATGTACGTCTCCGGAGAGATGTCCGGGAACATCGGCGGGCTGATCCGCTGGCCGGCGGCGCTGCTGATGCCGGTGGGCTTCGGTGCGATGTTCCTCCAGGGCGTGGCCGAGATCATCAAGCGCGTGGCCTATCTGCAGGGACGCATCGAAATGAGCACGCACTACGAGAAGCCGCTGCAATGACATCGCGAGCCGACATCTCTTCCTTCTCCGCTTCCACCGCCTGATCCGCAGGACCCGACATGCACATGGAAAATTTCGCCCCGATGATGTTCGCGGGGCTGGTCGTGATCATGCTGATCGGCTTCCCGGTGGCGTTCTCGCTCTCGGCGCTCGGCCTGTTCAGCGGCTTCATCGCCATCGAGATGGGCTGGTTCCCGGCCGGCTTCATGGCCAACCTGCCGCTCAACGTGTTCGGCATCCTGAGCAACGAGACGCTCCTGGCCATTCCGTTCTTCACGCTGATGGGCGCGGTGCTCGAGAAATGCGGCCTGGCCGAGGACATGCTGGACTCGATGGGCCAGCTCTTCGGCCCGGTGCGCGGCGGCCTGGGCTATTCGGTGATCATCGTGGGCTTCATCCTCGGTGCCATCACCGGCACCGTGGCCGGCCAGGTGATCGCGATGGCGATGATCTCGCTGCCGGTGATGATGCGCTACGGCTACGACATGCGCTATTCGACCGGCGTGCTGGCGGCCTCCGGAACGATCACGCAGCTGGTGCCGCCCTCGCTGGTGCTGATCGTCATGGCCGACCAGCTCGGCACCGACGTCGGCCAGATGTACAAGGGTGCCTGGGGCCCGTCGATCCTGCAGGTGCTGATCTTCGCGGCCTACACCTTCATGGTCGCGCGCCTGCGCCCGGACCACGTGCCGGGCCTGCCCGCGACCGCGCGCACGCTGCACGGCTGGGCGCTCTGGGGCAAGTGCCTGCGCGGCATCATCCCCTCGGCGATCCTGATCTTCGCGGTGCTCGGCTCGATGGGCGGCCTGCCCTTCATGGACCACGCGATCGCCACGCCGACCGAGGCCGGGGCGATGGGCGCGGTCGGCGCACTGATCCTCGCGGCCATCCACCGGCGCCTGAGCTGGAAGCTGCTGAAGGACGCGATGGAAGGCACCATGCGCATGACGGCGATGGTGGTGTTCATCCTGATCGGCTCGCGCGTCTTCTCGCTGGTGTTCCAGGGCGTGGACGGCGCGGTGTGGATCGAGCACATGCTCACCGGCCTGCCGGGCGGCCAGATCGGCTTCCTGATCGCGGTGAACATCTTCGTGTTCTTCCTCGCGTTCTTCCTCGACTTCTTCGAGATCGCCTTCATCATCCTGCCGATGCTCGGCCCGGTCGCGGCCAAGCTCGGCATCGACATG
>JAKONL010000527.1 GCA_022701965.1 Burkholderiaceae bacterium
AGATGCCCAACGGCCTGTCCGAGAAGGTGTGCAAGGAAAGCGTGGCGCTGCTGAACCAGTGCCTGGCGGACACGATCACGCTGCGCGACATGTACAAGAAGCACCACTGGCAGGTCGTCGGCCCGACCTTCAACCAGCTGCACCTGATGTACGACCAGCACTTCATCGCACAGGTCGAGCTCGTCGACATCCTCGCCGAGCGCATCCAGCTGCTGGGCGGCATCGCGATCGCCATGGCGGCAGACGTTGCCGAAACGACCAAGATCGCTCGCCCCCCGCGCGGTCGCGAGCCGGCGGCCGTTCAGATCCGTCGTCTGGCCGAGGCCCACGAACGCATCATCGTCGAAGCGCGCAAGGCAGCAAAGGCGGTTGACGAGTCGGGCGACGACGGCAGCAACGACGTCTTCGTGAGCAACGTCCTGCGCACCAACGAACTGCAGGTGTGGTTCCTCACGGAGCATCTGGTCGCTGCATCGCCGGTCACGGCCTGATCGACCTTCCGCGCCGGGCCTTCGAACGGCTCGCCGGCGCGGTTCAGTTTTCGAACTGCGGCTGCAGGGCGCGAATCTTCCTGATCGCGACACCTGCAGCCGCAGTTCTCGTTTCGACGCCGAGCTTGACGTAGACGCGCTCCAGGTGCTTCTTGACGGTGGCAGGGCTGCTGCCGACGATCTCGGCGATGTCGCGATTGGTCTTGCCCTTGACGACCCAGTAGAGCACCTCGGCCTCGCGTGCGGTGAGCTTCAGGCTCAGGCTCATGGCCTCGATGACTCCGGTGTCCGAGGTTTCGCGCATGATGACGAGCCAGTCGTCGCCGTCGTCGTCGTGTCCGGTCTGCTGATGCAGGCGCAGGGTCAGCGTCATCGGACCCTGGGCGATCGCCAGCGCGGGTGGCTCGATGCCACGCTGCTGCGCGTCGGGCAGATGGCGCTCCAGCCATGCCAGAACCACGGGCGGTGTCGTGGGCGCTGCCGTCTCGCAATAGCGCATCAGCAGATCGCGCGCGAGCGCCGTCTGCCAGATGATCCTGCCCTCGGGCAGGCGCACCGTGGCGCTCGCATAGCCGAAGGCGTCGAGCGCGTTGCGCGCCTGTCCGGCCTGCTGCGCCTCCTGGCGCGCGCGGCGCGCGCCCTGGAGATGGACGTTCATGCGCGCCAGCACTTCCTTGGGCTTGATCGGCTTGGTCACGTAGTCGACGCCGCCCGCCTCCAGTGCCGCGACCAGATGCTCGGTCTCGGTCAGGCCGGTCATGAAGACGATCGGAATGTGCGCGGTCGCGGCGTCGGCCTTGAGGCGGCGCGCGACCTCGAAGCCGTCCATGCCCGGCATCATCGCATCGAGCAGCACGATGTCCGGGCGCGCCTGCGCGGCGCGGGCGAGCGCGGCTTCCCCGCTGGTCGCGACCAGCACCGTGTAGCCGGATTCGTCGAGCGCATCGTGGAGCACGGCGAGGTTGTCGGGCACGTCGTCGACGATGAGCACCAGGTCGCTGTTGCCGGCCAGTGCGCGGCCGGCCGCGAGGCCGCCGGGCGTCACAGCATGGCCTCGAAGCGGAACTGGCGCGCGAGCGCCCGCTGGCCGGCTGTCCAGGCCGCGCATGCGGGTTCGGCGGCGTCGATCTCGTCGAGTTGATTCATGATCCCCCGAAAGTAACCCAGGCCGACCGCCTCCCGGAGCACCGCGAGCCGGCCGGCCGACGGCACCACGCCGTCGGCCGGCGGCGCGCTGGGGACCGGCGCGGGTGCGGCGGCGGTCTCGGTCCATTCCAGACGCAGCCGCCGCTCCAGCCAGTCGAGCAGTTCGCTGTGGCGCACCGGCTTGACGAAGAAGTCCTCCGGCGCGATGCCGGCATCGTTGTCGAGCCGCTTGTCGAACGCGTTGGCCGAGACGATGGCCACATGCCCGGGCGCCATTCCGCCGGCGAACGCGCGGGCGCGGCGGATGGTTTCCCAGCCGTCGATGCCGGGCATCGCGAGGTCGACGAACATCGCGTCGGGCCTGAAGCCGGCCGCCAGAAGGTCGAGCGCGTCGTGGCCGCTCGCCGCCGTGCGCAGCTCGAAGCCGAGCGGCGCCAGCACGCGGGCCAGCAGCTCGCGGTCGGCCTCCTCGTTGTCGACCACCAGCACGCGGCGGCGTGTTCCGAGATAGCCGCCGCGCCGGGGCTGCCGCACCGGCGGGGGCCGCGCGACCGCCGAGGCGCCGGAACGCTGCCCGCCGTCGACGGCGCCGTGCACCCGCGGCAGGAACAGGCGCACGCGAAACACCGAACCCGTCCCCGGCGTGCTCTGCACCGCCATCTCGCCGCCCATCAGGTCGGTCAGCATCTTCGCGATCGTCAGGCCGAGCCCGGCGCCCGGCGCCTGCCGAGCGCTGCCGCCGGAGCCATTGCCCGGGGCACCGCGCGCGAACGGCTCGAAGATGCGCTCGATCTCCGCGCTGGACATGCCCGGCCCGGTGTCCTCGACCTCCAGTGCCGCGAACTCGCGCGCATAGCGCAGCCGCAGCGTCACGCCGCCGCCGGAGGTGAACTTGATCGCGTTGCCCAGCAGGTTGATCAGGATCTGCCGCACGCGCTTCTCGTCGGCGCGCACGACTTCGGGCACGTCGCCGGCCGGCTCGAAGCGGAAGGCCAGTCCCTTCTCCGCCGCCTGCAGCTCGAACATGTCGGCCAGCTCGCGCATCGTGTCGGCGAACCGCATCGGCCTGGCATTCAGCGTGAGCTTGCCGGCCTCGATGTGGGCGATGTCGAGCGTGCCTTCGATCAGCGACAGCAGGTGCTCGCCGCCGCGCTGGATCACCGCCACGGCCTGCCGGCGGTGCGGCGGCACGGTGGCGTCCTCGCCCATGAGCTGCGCGTAGCCCAGGATGCTGTTGAGGGGGGTGCGCAACTCGTGGCTAATGGCGCTGATGTAGCGGCTCTTGGCCTGGTTGGCGTGGTCGGCGGCGAGCTTGGCCTGCTCGGCCACATCGCGCGCCTCGTCGGCGCTCTGCTTGGCGGCCTGCAGCGCGCGGTCGGTCTGGCGGTGCAGCTCGATCTCGCGCATCAGCAGGTGGGTCTGGCGGTTCGATTCCTCCTGCGCCACCTTGCGGCTCTGCTGCGCGAGCACCAGCCACCACACGACGATGCCGGCGATCAGCAGCAGCGCCATGTACGACTTGAGGAAGCCCGAGCGCAGCGACGCGTACTGCGCCTTCAGCACGGCGGCGGCGACGTCGCCGGGCGGCAGCAGGCCGATGGCGCCCTCGCCGAGCGCGCGCAGCTCCTGCTGGTAGAGCACGCCGAAGACGGCGGCGAGCAGCGGCACGACGATCAGCGTGAGCAGCAGGAAGTGTCCGAGCCCGGTGTCGAGGTACGGCCAGACGCGACGCGGCAGCAGCCAGCGCAGCGCCGCCGACCACTGGACGGAGAGACTCGCCCGGGGTTTGCACAGGTCGCCGCAGCGCGCATCGAGCGTGCAGCACAGCGAGCAGATCGCACCCTGGTAGGCCGGGCAGTGGGCCATGTCGGGGGCCTCGTAGTCGCGCTCGCAGATCACGCAGCGCTGCACGACCAGACGCCGGATCGCTTCGGCCTGCGCACCGCCGGCGGTCTCGACGCGCGCCCAGCGCACCGCGCCGCGTACCGGCGCCGCCTGCGCGTCGTGCTGCGGCCCGCGCGCCAGGTAGTACCTGCCGCCGGTGGCCCAGGCGATCAGCGGCGACGCGACCAGCGCGGTGCCCAGCGCGATCAGCGCCGAGAACGATTGCG
>JAKONL010000530.1 GCA_022701965.1 Burkholderiaceae bacterium
GGACATCCTCGGCGCCGAGACCCTGCCGCCCGAGCTCAGCGCCGCCGAGATCGATGCCGAGATCGCCACCAAGGTCGCCGCGCTCGCGACGCCGGCGCGCCGCGGCCCCGCGCCCGTCGAGGCCTTCAGCCTGGCCGCGGACGCCTGGACCGCGAACGTCGGCGGCGCGCAGCCGCCCGTGGCGGACACGGAGGTGACCGAGCTGGAGGACGGCGACCTCCTGAACATCTTCCTCGACGAAGCGCGCGAGGTGGTGCGCAACGGCCAGGCGGCCGTCGCCGCGCTCACGCAGGAACCTGACGCCGGCGGCGAGCTGACGGTGCTGCGGCGCGCGTTCCACACGCTCAAGGGCAGCGCCCGGATGGTCGGACTCACCGCCTATGGCGAAGCGGCCTGGGCGTTCGAGCAGACGTTCAACCTCTGGCTGGCCGAACAGCGGCCGGTGACGCCGGCGCTGCTGTCGACCACCGGCACCGCGCTCGACGATTTCTCGCGCTGGGTCGAGGCGATCGCGCAGGGACAGGCGCACGAGTGGGAGTCCGGCGCGTTCGTGCGCACCGCCAAGGCGCTGCGCAACGGCGAGCCGCCCGAGGCGGAGCGTTCCGGCACCGCGACGGCGCCGAGCCAAACCGAGGCCGAGATGGAGACCGGGGATGCGGACGCGCGGGAGCTGGATGCGCTCCAGGCGCTCTACCAGGCACCGGCGGATCCGCAGTCGCCCGACCCGCTGACCGACGACGATTTCGCCGCCACCGACTTTCCGGAGCTCGATCGCCTGCCCGCCGCCGCTGCGCCGTCGGCGTCGTCGGGCGTGCGGGACGCGTCGCCGCTGGGCGACGACATCGATTTCCTCGAGACCGCGCACGCCGCCTTCGCGCACCTGCCGCAGCGCCCACAGGAGCCGGACGACGACTTCGACCTGGGGCCGGAGTTCGACGATTCGCCCTTCGATCGCGCGTACGCCGGAGATGCCGATTCGGAGCGCCCGACGCCGTCCGCGCCCGCCGACGATCGCGTCAAGGCCATCGGGCCGCTGCGCATCGGCCTCCCGCTCTACAACGTCTACCTGAACGAGGCCGACGAGTGGTCGCGGCAGCTCGCCGACGAACTCGACGCATGGGCACTGGACACGCAGGAGCACATCGCGGACTCGACCATCGGGTTCGCGCATTCGCTCGCCGGCAGCTCGGCCACGGTGGGCTTCCGGAGCCTGTCGGGCATGGCGCGGCTGATCGAGACGGCGCTGCAGCACCTGCAGCGCCAGGGCCGCGGCACGCCGGAGCAGGGCGCGGTGCTGGTCGCCGCGGCGGACGAACTGCGCCAGCTGCTGCACCAGTTCGCCGCCGGTTTCCTGCGCGATCCGCAGGAAAGCACGCTGGACGCGCTGCGCGAGGTCGCCGAGGCACCCGGCCTGCCGACCGGCCCGGCACCGCTCGATGCGTGGCAGCCGCCGGCCGATCCGATGCGCCGGCCCGCACCGTGGTCGACCGGGCGGCCGGACGGTGCGGCCGCCGACGTGACGCTCGACGATGCCGAGGAGAGTTTCGACGTCGCCGACGCGATCGATGCCGACCTGTTCCCGATCTTCGAGGAGGAGGCGGCCGAACTGCTGCCCGTGCTCGGCGGCGCCCTGCGCGAATGGGCCCGCGACCCCGATGCGGACGCGCCGCGCGCGTCGACCCTGCGCTCGCTGCACACGCTCAAGGGCAGCGCCCGCCTGGCCGGCGCGATGCAGCTCGGCGAGCGCGCGCACCGCATGGAGTCCGAGATCGAGCGCATCGGCCGCGCGCAAGGCGGCATCGAGCGCCATGCCGTCGAGCGGCTGCTCAACCGCTTCGACGCTCTGCAGTCGGGTTTCGACGCGCTGCGCGGGAAGGCTGGCGTCGAGCAGGCCGTCGAGATGCCGGCGCCGGTGGCCGAGCCCGAGACGCGTCGTGCGCGCGGCGAGGCGGCGCCGGGCGTCGCGATGCCGATGTGGTCGGTGCTCGCGCCGCTGCGCGCGATCGCGGGGCAGGCCGTGCGCATCCGCACCCACCTGCTCGACCGGCTGGTGGCGCAGGCCGGCGAGATCATCATCACGCGCTCGCGCATGGAAACGCAGCTCGTGCAGCTGCGCACCTCGCTCGGCGACCTGACCGGCAACCTCGACCGCCTGCGCCAGCAGCTGCGCGACGTCGAGGTGCAGGCCGAGAGCCAGATGCAGTCGCGCCTCGCGCAGGCCAAGGACTCCCAGCAGGGCTTCGATCCGCTGGAGTTCGACCGCTTCACGCGCGTGCAGGAACTCACGCGGATGATGGCCGAGTCGGTCAACGACGTCGCGACGGTGCAGCGCACGCTGCAGAAGACCGTGCAGGCGACCGAGGACGACCTGAGCGCGCAGGCGCGCCAGGCGCGCGAACTCCAGCGCGGGCTGCTGCGCACGCGCATGGTGGAGTTCGAGGGCATCTCCGAGCGGCTCTACCGCGTCGTGCGCCAGGCCGCGAAGGACAGCGGCAAGCAGGTACGCCTGGACATCGGCGGCGGTTCGATCGAGATGGATCGCGGCGTCCTCGAGCGCATGACGCCGGCCTTCGAGCACCTGCTGCGCAACAGCGTCGCGCACGGCATCGAGGACGCCGCGGCGCGCGAATGGGCCGGCAAGGACCCCACCGGGCTGATCGCGATCGAGCTGCGCCAGGAAGGCAACGACGTCTCGGTGAGCTTTCGCGACGACGGCGCCGGGCTCGACGTGCAGCGCATCGCCGACCGCGCGGTGGCGCTCGGGCTCGCCGGGTACGGCGAACAGCTGTCGCCCGACCGGGCGGCGGAGCTGATCTTCCACCCCGGCTTCTCGACCGCCCGCCAGGTCTCGGAGCTCGCCGGCCGCGGCATCAGCATGGACGTGGTGCGCGCCAGCGTCGTCGCGCTGGGCGGGCGCATCGAGACACAGAGCGTGCGGGGTCGGGGCACCACCTTCAGGCTGGTGCTGCCGCTGACCACCGCCGTGACGCACGTCGTGATGGTGCGCGCCGGCACGATGACGGTCGGCGTGCCGTCGAACCTGGTCGAGGTGGTGCTGCGGGTGACGGCCGACGAGCTCGACGCCGGCTACGTCGCACAGCACCATCGCTTCGACGGCGAGGACGTGCCGCTCTACTGGGCCGGCGCGTTGCTGCAGTCGTCGGCGCGCAGCGAGCAGCCGGATGCGCGCGGGCATGCGATCGCGATCGTGCGCAGCGCGTCGCAGCGGCTCGCGCTGCACGTCGACGAGGTGCTCGGGAACCAGGAAGTGGTGGTCAAGAACCTCGGTCCGCAGCTCTCGCGGCTGCCGGGCATCGCAGCGGTCTCGGTGCTGGCGTCGGGGGCGGTCTCGCTGATCTACAACCCAGTGGCGCTGGCCGCGGTGCACGGCGAGGCGGCGCGGGAATGGCAGCGCGCCGCCATGGCGCAATGGGCGCAGGAGGGCGATTCACCCGGCGCCGCAGCGCTCCCCGCCGAGGCGCCGCTGGTGCTGGTGGTCGACGACTCGATCACCGTGCGCCGCGTCACGCAGCGCCTGCTGCAGCGCGAAGGCTTCCGCGTCGCGCTGGCCATCGACGGGCTGCAGGCGCTGGAACGGCTGCAGCAGGAACGCCCTGCGGTCGTGCTGTCGGACATCGAGATGCCGCGCATGGACGGCTTCGACCTGGTTCGCAACATCCGCGCCGACACGGATCTCGCCGGCCTGCCGGTGATCATGATCACCTCGCGCATCGCCGCCAAGCACCGCGAGCTCGCGATGGAGCTCGGCGTCGACCACTACCTGGGCAAGCCGTATTCGGAGGACGAACTGGTGCGGCTGGTGCGCAGCTGCATCCGGGTCACTTCCGCGGCTTCCTGATCGCCTTGGGCTTGGGCTTGGTCTTCTTGTCCGCGGAAGCGGGCGCGCGCACCACGCCGTAGCGCTGCAGCGTGGCGTCGCGCGCCTCGGCATGGTCGACGACCGGCCGGGGATAGTTGTCGCCGAGCTTCACGCCGGCCGCCTCGAGTTCGAGCGGCTTGGCCTCCCACGGCGCGTGGATCGCGAGCTTCGAGAGCTTGTCGAGCTGCGGCAGGTAGCGGCGGATGAACTTGCCTTCGGGATCGAAGCGCTGGCTCTGCGAGACCGGGTTGAAGATGCGGAAGTAGGGCTGCGCGTCGCAGCCGCTCGAACTCGCCCACTGCCAGCCGCCGTTGTTCGACGACATCTCGAAGTCGTTGAGATGCGTCGCGAAGTAGGCCTCGCCGCGGCGCCAGTCGACGCCCAGGTCCTTGCACAGGAAGCTCGCGACGACCATGCGCAGGCGGTTGTGCATGTAGCCGGTCTGGTTGATCTGCATCATGGCCGCGTCGACCAGCGGATAGCCGGTGCGGCCCTCGCACCAGGCGGCGAACAACTGGTCGGCCTGCTTGCCGCGCAGCCAGGCGATGCGGTCGTACTCGGGCTTGAAGCTCTCGCCCTTGGCGACCTGCGGGTTGTGCGCGAGCACCTGGAAGTAGAAGTCGCGCCAGACCAGCTCGCTCAGCCAGGTCGATGCGCCCGCGTCGCCGCCGAGCGAGAGCTTGCGCGCGACGCCGGCCAGTTGCCGCACCGACACCGTGCCGAAGCGCAGGTGCACGCTCAGGTAGCTCGGTCCGCGCACGGCCGGGAAGTTGCGCGCCTCGTCGTAGCGGTCGATGCGCTCGAAGAAATCGTCGAACAGCGCCGCTCCGCCTTGCGTGCCGGTCGGGATCTCGAGCTCGACCAGGTTAGTTTTCTCGAAGCCGATGTCCGCGAGCGACGGGACCGGCGCATCGTGCGACTTCGGCGGCATCACCAGCGCATCGGCATGTCCGCGCACCGGGTAGGGCTTGACGAAGAAGTCGTCGAGCTTGGCCAGCCAGGTGCGCCTGTAGGGCGTGAACACCGTGTAGGGCTGTCCGACCTTGCTCAGCACCTCGTCGCGCTCGAAGATCACGTGGTCCTTCGAGGTGTGGAAGGCGATGCCGGCGTTGGCGAGCGCCCCGAGCACCTTGGCGTCGCGCGCGACGGCATTGGGCTCGAAGTCGCGGTTGGCGAAGACCACCTGCACGCCCAGCTCGGCGGCGACGACGGGCAGGTCTTCCTCGGCCGCCGCATGGCGCACGACCAGCGCGCCGCCGAGCGTGCGCAGGTCGGCATCGAGCTCGACCAGCGATTCGCGGATGAATTCCACGCGCCGGTCGGCCCGCGGCAGCGGATCGAGGATCGCCTTGTCGAAGATGAAAACGCAGACCACTTCGCGACAGGTTCGAAGGGCGTGCCAGAGCGCTGCGTTGTCGTCGACGCGAAGATCGCGGCGGAACCACATCAGGCCCTTGGGATAGGTCTTGTCGACGGCCAGTAAAATCGGAGGCATGTCTTCCGATTCTGCCCTGATGAACCTCACGCATCACTTCCTGATCGCGATGCCCGGGATGGAAGATGCCACTTTCAGTCGCAGCGTCGTCTACCTCTGCGAGCACAGCGAGCGCGGGGCGCTGGGCCTGGTGATCAACAAGCCCAGCGACATCGACCTCGCGTCGCTGTTCCAGAAGATCGACCTGCATCTCTCGCGTCCCGAACTCGGCGCATCGCCCGTGTTCCAGGGTGGGCCGGTGCAGACCGAGCGCGGCTTCGTGCTGCACGAGCCGGTCTTCGCCGATGCCGACCGGCCGAAGGAATCGGTCTACGCCTCGACCATGACGATTCCCGGCGGACTGGAGATGACCACGTCCAAGGACGTGCTCGAAGCGCTCGCGACCGGCGCCGGTCCGCGCAAGGTGCTGGTGTCGCTCGGCTATTCGGCCTGGGGCGAGGGTCAGCTGGAGTCGGAGCTGGCCGAGAACAGCTGGCTGACCGTTGGCGCCGACCCGGCCGTGATCTTCGATACGCCGGTCGCGCAGCGCTACGACAGGGCACTGATGCTGCTCGGCCTCGAAGCATGGACGCTGTCGCCCGATGCCGGCCACGCATGACCGCTGAAGCGCCGGCCGTTCCGTCACATTTCCAGAGCTTCCTGCACTTCGACTACGGCCAGAAACGCACCGGCGTCGCCAGCGGCAACCGGCTGCTCGGCACCGCGTCGCCGCAGTCCACCATCCGGGCCGAGGGCGATGCGCGCTTCGCCCAGGTCAAGGCGCGGATCAGGGAATGGCAGCCCGACGCGCTGGTCGTCGGCGTGCCCTATCACCCGGACGGCGCGAGCCACGAGAACACGGCGCGGGCGCTGAAGTTCGCGCGCCAGCTGCGCGGCCGCTTCGCTCTGCCCGTCTACCAGGTCGACGAGCGCTACAGCACGACCGAGGCGATCGCCTCCGGCGCGCGCGACGCCGACGCGGCGTCGGCCTGCATCATCCTCGAACAGTTCCTGAGGACGCTCCCTTGAACACCCCAAACACCGCGAGCACTGCGAGCACCGCGATCCCAAATGCCGAGACGCTCTATGCGGCCCTGCTGCGCGGCGTGAAGGCGCTGATGCGCGACGAGACGCGGCTCGTGGGCATCACCTCCGGCGGCGCCTGGCTGGTCGAGCGCCTGCAGAAGGACCTGGGCCTGCCCGGCGTGCCGGGCGTGATCTCCTCGGCGATGCATCGCGACGACTTCGCGCGCCGGGGTCTTGCGGCGAGCGCGCAGACCGTGCTGCCCTTCGACGTCAACGGCGCCGACGTGCTGCTGCTCGACGACGTGCTCTACACCGGACGCACCATCCGCGCCGTGCTCAACGAGCTGTTCGACTTCGGTCGGCCGGCCTGCGTGCGGCTGGCGGTGCTGGTCGACCGCGGTGGTCGCGAGCTGCCGGTGGCGGCCGACTTCGCGGCGACGCGGCTCGCGTTGCCCGCCGCGCGGTCGCTCGCGCTCGCGCGGACCGGCGACGGCGCCCTGAGCCTCGAGGTGGAGGCCGCCGACTGATGCTCTACAAGCGCAACCCGCAGCTCAACAAGCACGGCGA
>JAKONL010000537.1 GCA_022701965.1 Burkholderiaceae bacterium
CGGGCCGCATCAACTTGAAGACGGTTCACCTGAAATGATGGTGGGACGTGCGGGGGTCGAACCCACGACAAACGGATTAAAAGTCCGCTGCTCTACCAACTGAGCTAACGTCCCGGCACTTCGACAACGTCTGGTGCAGGTGCAATCAACGAAGCCTTCAATTATAGCGTGTCCGTCGAGGCAACTCGATCCACCACCCATCCTGCAGCGCAGAAACCGAAGGTCGCCGTCACGCTGACGACCGATCCATAACCGTTGCAGTTGAGCGATCCGTCGCCTGCAACCTCGCACGACGCGTCGGGAAGCGCGACGCTTTCGCGACTGAAGACGCAGGCCACCCCGACCTTCTTGCCGTCGCGCGGTGCACCGTAGTCCTTGCGCAGCCGCTGGCGCAGGCCGGCGATGAGCGGATCGTGGGTGGCGAACGCGATATCGTCGATTTCGACGCGAGATGCATGGCGCTTCCCACCCGCGGCACCCACCACGATGAACACACGATCGTCACCTCTGGCCCACGCCGACATCGCAAGCTTCGCCCTGGGTTGATCGCAGGCGTCGACAACCGCAGTCACGCGTCCCTGGACCTGTTCGGCCTGAGTCAATATTTCTTGCCAATTCTCTGGATCGACAAAATCGTCGACGATGAAAACCGCGCAACCCGGATTGATCTGGCCGATTCGTTCCTGCATCGCCAGGACCTTGGACTGACCGACGGTCGATTCCAGCGCATGGACCTGCCTGTTGATGTTCGACTCGGAGATGTGGTCAAGATCGATCAATGTCAGGCGTCCGACTCCACTCCTCGCCAAAGCCTCTACGGTCCAGGAGCCGACACCGCCAACTCCCACGACGACGACATGAGACGCTCGGATTCGCTTCGCACCTTCGACGCCGTAAAGGCGTTCCAACCCACTGAAACGCCGCGCGGCATCGTCAACGACCATTGCTCAAAGTTCTATTCCGGCAATCACTTAAGCCGCGACAGCCGTTCCTTGCCGGCCTGCGCTGCTTCGGATTGCGGATAGGCCTTCGTCAGGTCTTCGAGCGTCCGTCGTGCAGCGCGAGTGTCCTTCAGCTCGATCTGGCAGTTCGCGATGGACAACACTGCCTCCGGTGCCTTCGCGTGATCGGGCGCCAATGACAACATTGAGCGAAAGTTCGCGATCGCCTCGTTGTAGTTGCGAGTTGCGTACTGCGCATTGCCGAGCCAGAACAAAGCCGATGCGTTGTAGCCGCTCTGCGGGTAACGCTTCACGAATTCGGCGAAGGCGGTCTGCGCTTGCGCGAACTGCCCCGAACGGAATATGCCGAGTGCCGCGTCGAAATCGGATTTCTCCTTCGGATCGGCGGTGAATTCGCGCCCATCCACCGAGACCTTCGCCGGCTCGCTCTTGCGCAATTTGTCGTCGAGATCCGTCTGACGCTGCTGCATCTCGGACACGGTGCGCGTCAGTTGCTCGTTCTGACCCGTCATCCGCGCAAGGTCACCGCGCATGGACTCGATCTGCGTCTGCAGGTCGAGGAGACTTCGGCGCAACTGGGCGTTGTCGTCGGTGCTGCGCTGTTCGGACTGCAGACGCTGCGCTTCCACCCGCTGACGCAGGTCCAGGATCGCACGGCGCGCCTCGTCGTCCTCGAACAGCGCGGCATGCGATACGGCACCAGCACAAGCCAGAGCCGCTGCCAGGACGCCGCTTCGCAGTGAAGAGCGATGCATCATCAACGGTACGTGACTTCAGCGCGGCGGTTCTGCGCGAATGCGGATTCACCGGTTCCCTGGACGGCCGGCTTCTCATTGCCGAAGCTCACTGCTTCGACCTGGTTGTCGCTGACACCGAGCAGGTTCAGGGCACGGCGCACGGCTTCCGAACGCTTCTGACCCAGCGCGAGGTTGTATTCGCGGCCGCCACGATCGTCGGTATGACCCTCGATCGACACCCGACGCTGTGGGTTGGCCTTGAGGAAGCGTGCATGGCCGTCGATCAGCGACTGGTATTCCGGCTTGACGGTGTAGCTGTCGTAGTCGAAGTAGACGATACGGGCGACACCGACAGGACCGGCAGCATTCTGCGCATTCGGGTCGATGGTCACCGGCGCGACGCCGCTGGCGGCGCCGCGATTCCCCATGCCGCCGCTTCCGCCCGCACCGGCGTCGACGACAGGCGTGTCATTCAGCTTCGTTCCCGAGGAGCAGCCGGCGATGAAGGCCACGATGGCCAGCGAATAGAGTGTGCGTTTCAACATGTTCGAATTCCTCAGATTGGTCATTGCTTCTGGAACGGACCCCAGTCCGGCTCCCTGATATCTCCTGCCTGCCCTGCCAGACGCGCCTTGATCTTGCCGTCGAGCGTCGTGGTCATCAGTGCCTCGCGGCCACCGAGCTGCGTTGCATAGACGATCAGTTTGCTGTTCGGCGCGAAACTCGGGTTTTCGTCTGCGGTCGTGTCGGTAATGGCAACCACATTTCCGGTCGCCAGCTCCATCACGTGCAGTTTGAAGGCCCCGCCAACACGCGAGATGTAGGCCAACCACCGGCCGTCGCCGCTGATGGATGGTGAGATA
>JAKONL010000543.1 GCA_022701965.1 Burkholderiaceae bacterium
GTGTCGGGTGACATCGACTGGCAGTACGGCGCCGCCGGCCGCTTCGGTCTGCGCGCGGGCGACAGCGGCCTGTTCTACGGCAAGGTCGGCTACAACTGGGTCAATTTCGACAAGCGGGCGCCGACCAACCGCGACTTCCACGACGTCACCTATGGCGTCGGCTTCGAAGTCGGGCCGAAGGACATCGGCCTGGGCGGCCTGACCGGCAATTCCGGTCTGCGTCTGCGCGGCGAAGTGTCGAGCTTCGGCTGGGTCAACAGCTTCCGCCCGACCCTGGGCGTCGTCGCCCACTTCTGAGCTTACCGAGATGGGTCCGCCGGTGTCGCCTGTTGTGCGCACCGGCGGGTCCGCCGGATGATGCGGCGACGAAAGGGGCGCCGTGTCATCCGGCATTTTTATGCGCGAACGCGATCGACGCGAACGGAGCCGCGCTACCTAACAATTTCGATGAAAAAACCTCGCCCCTGTCGGCGAGCGGCGCATTCAAGTGCGCCGAACCATCCCTATCCCAAGGATGGTGACCCCTACGGGAGGAGTGACCATCGTCTTGAAACCAGCATTTCTGCTGAGTTTCTAATCGCGCGTTCCGTCTGCTGTACCTGCTCGCTGTACCAGTTGAGTTTTCGAAAAGTTAGGTTTGAGAAAGCAGGTTGTAAAGACGGTCTGTCGATCCGGCGGCTATGCAAGCGTGCCGCCGTCGGCCGACGCGACGTACTGACCAGCTTTGTGTCTAGCCGATGTCCGTCGCGGTGTTCAGCCGAGATCGCCCGCCCTTGAACTTTACGTCCGTCATGCGACCGTCGCGATCGGTCATCCCGGCGATCCTCCCTGCCGCGCGCATCGCCGGATGATCGAACAGCTGCTCGGCGGGCTGGCCGACCAGTTCGCGTCGACCAGCCTCGTCGAGCAGCCGGTCGTAGCGGAGCGCACCCTCGTAGAAGAACGCGCCGCCGGGCGACGGCAGGACGTAGCCGTACAGGTGGAGCCAGCCGCCGGTGAGGAGCACGGATAGGCGAGAGTCGGTGTTCCTGGTCGCCTTGCCGCCGAGTTCGATCATCGTCTCGCCGGCCGCCGCCCGGCGCAGCACGTCCTGCACATCGAGGCCCATCGCGGCGATGGCCGCTTCGGTGCTGGCGCCAATCTCGAACAGCGCGCCGGCCGCGCGCAGCCGATCGCGCTGCTTCGCCAGGCGTCGCTGCGACCGAGCGATGAAGCCAAGGTGCCTGACGATGTCGGTGGCATGACCCGCCCGGTAGGTATGCTGGGACGTGGCCAAGTGGTGGTCGAGCTCCACGTACGTCGCGTCGAACGGCACATCCCGCAGGCTGATGGCATCTTCGGCGCTGACGGGCGCGAACGACAGTCCTTCGAACCGCACCTCGCCCCCGACCCTCGCAGCGGCCGCTGCCACCCGTTCACGGCCGGTTGCGAGCAGAGCCAAGAGCTTGTCCCTGCGCTGATGGACCTCCGTCATGCGCTTGCGCAGTATGGTGGCTGCCGCTTCGACGTTCGCCTCGAACAAGGCCCAGGGCCCGAGGTTCAGGGGCAACGCCGTCTGCGCGTCGAGCATGACATCGACGGTGATGACCTCATCGTCGAGGTGTTCCGATGTGTGGACGCGATAGGCGCTCGCGGGAGGTGTCGGCACGCCGGTTCCACGCAGGCCCTGGTCGACGAGGGCAATGATGTCCGCCAGAACAATTGCCGTCGTACCGGTATCCGCGACCTCGACCTTCTTCGCTGCACCCACTGTCATCTTCGATCCTTTCCCACGACCACATGGTCCTACCTTGATCGACGTTACCGAACAGTCAGCGGCGTCACGCCGGTGATCTGCCTCCGCCGGCTGCTCGGCAGCCCCATGACCTACCCGCGCCCTGCCGGTCAGTGCACCGAGCGGCTGTGGGTCGCGGCACGCGCAGCGGCGATGCTGTCGAGCCTGCTCGCTAGCGCGGCACGGCCGCGCAGCAGCGCGAGTTCCGCAAGCTCGACCGCGCCTTCGAACCTGTCGCCGAACAGCTGGCCTTCCATGAAGGCCGTGCGCGTCGCCGCATCCGCGAAGGCGTGCTCGATGATGGGCAGCGTTCGGGTGGCGAGCGTCATTACCAACCGGATGCTGGACGAGCCCACGTTCTCGATCTTCGCCCCGGTGCAGAGCTCGAACATGTAGTTGCCCGCGCCGTAACGCTTGCGCGCATCGACAAGCGCGAGCTCCGCGATGATGGCGGAGAGATGGTTGCCGCCCTCGCGTTCCGCGATCACGCGCCATTCGGGCCAGAGGTGCTGGCGCTCGCCCAGGAAGACGATCGCTCCACGCAGCTTGTCTTCCTCGAAGCAGCGCATCCACATGAGCGTCTTCCTGCCCGCGGCGTGCAGCGGGCTAAGAAGCGAGAAGGTCAGCGAATACTCGCTGGCGAGATCGGCCTCGAAGAACGCCGGGCCGGGATTGTCCATGATCATTGTTTCATCCTCGTCGATGGTGTCGGCCACCGTTTCGGTGCCACGCACGAGCGATCGGGCGATCGCTCCCTTCTTCGCGGGTGGGTCAGTCCGGTAGCTTGTCCCGGGGCGCTCGCGGCCCTGCAGGCGCCTGCCACAGCACGGCAGCGACTGCGGCGAGTTGCTCCTCGCCGGCAGCCTTCCAGTGGTGGCAGGTGACACCATGCGCCTCGTAAAGTTGGTCGGCGGCGGCAGCGACCTCGGCGTAGAGCTTGTCGCGACGACGCTCGGCCCGCGCCTCCTTCACCTCCCGCGATCGGGCGGCTTCCATCTCGAGCTCCGCCAGCGCGAGATCGCGCCTGAGCCGGACGGAGAGCAACCGACCGGCGAGGTCGGCGATCTGGTCCTGGTTGTCGAGCACCAGCTTGCGCAGGGCGGCCTGGCGCACGCCGGGGTACGTCGTACCGAGCCGCAGGCTGTTGAGCCGCTGCGGTGGGCTGTCGCCTTTAGCGGTCGGGACGATGCCGGCGCGCTTGCGGACGAGGTCGAGGATACGCTCCTGCACGAGGTCGAACCCGGCCTCGTGATTGTCGATCAGCGTCACGATCTCGCCGGCTTCGATAGCCGGCGCGTAAGTCATGACGTCCCGCAGCAAGCGGGAGAAATCTTCAATGTTCATGATTGTCCTCCAGAGTTGATGATGTCTGGAGGAAGGGTCAGGAGGCCTGCCACCCCGCTGGCGGGCGCACCACGACACGCTGCAGCCGATCGCACGACTGCCGATCATCGACCGCTCGGTCGTCACGACTGCCCCGTTCGACCTGCGCGCGTGCCGGCCCATGCTCACGCTGCGACGCGGCCCGGTCGAGTCCGAACAATCGAAGCAGCGCTGAGATTACCGCTGTCATTAGGGTAAGATAATGCTGCCTATGTAATCAGGCAATGGGTAGCGTTAAGATGACCGGGCAGCTAGTATAATTAACAATACGTTAGCGTGTCGAGTAGCAGGACGCGCCATGCCTCTCACCGATAGAAGGAGAGAGGTCACTTTCATCGTCTCGGTCAATGCATGCCCCTATTACATAAAGACCGCGATGCTCGGCAATTACCCGCGTATACGGCCATGCTTGCCGGCGAGGTACTTGCGCCGAAGCGCGTGATTTGCTCGGTCGGCGCGTACAGTTCGGCACCGTGCATTCGTCTACTGTATGTCGCACATACCCGGATCGTCCATTACGCCCGCGATGTTGGCGCAGCGACTATTTGACCCACATTCGGTCATTCAGTCCCGCTGGAGCACAGCTCAACTCCGGCCATTCGTTCATTAGACAGGCGCGGCAGCTACAATCAGCGCAGCAATCGATCGGCGGATCGAGATGCAGTAGCTTTGCGGGTTTGGTGAAGTTGAACCGTCGATACGGAGGCGCCTCATTTGGCTTTCGCGACAGTAAGACTCTTAAGTTCAACGCGAATTGCGACGAAAGGCGCTGAGCCACGATTTGTGACAGCTTGCAATCCTTCCGGCTCGCCTCTTAGAGTTTGCGACCTAGCAAAGGCAGGCGCATCGAAGCGCTCCGTTTCGACGGGCTTTCCGTTGATCAGTTTGTAGGTGATGTAAGTGATTGGCTGCGGTTGTTCGAAATACATCACGCTCGGCCAACGATGGTCGTGAACGGGTTCGGTCACGCCGGGCGCCACCTCGACACGCAATACGCGTATCTTTTCATCCTCTAGCAGGACGCGGTGGCTATTTGGCGCAGCGGCGACTGCGTCGAAGCTCGCAGGCGCAGCCTGGATGGCGAGCAGCAATATACAAATCATCGCTTTCTCCGACCTCTCTCAGCTCAGACTGTCATCCATCCGATGCTGGAGCAACTTGGAAAAGGAGCAATCCGTAAAGACCCAGAAGTGGTCATTCGCCCGCGGTTCCTGGCGCTCTACTTTCGGACATTCATTCACGTTCGCGGGTAATCTCGACGAGTCTCATACTGGATGCCGTGACGCCCGTTGGTTCGTCTATCCCGGTCACTGCCACCCCGCGATGCTACC
>JAKONL010000558.1 GCA_022701965.1 Burkholderiaceae bacterium
GTGGCCGTTGAAGGTCAGCGCCGAGTAGCGGAACAGCAGCACGTCGTCGGGCACGATCTCGCGGCTGAAGGCGGCGTCCCGAGGCGCCGGCGTCGGCGGCGGCGCGGGCTCGCCCGCCTCGGCCGCGGCGCGGTAGACGATGTCGTGCTCCTCGGTGAGCGCCAGGCCGCGCGTGTTGTGGACCTCGTGGCGTACCAGCACGAACACCAGCTCCCCGGTACGCCCGGTCTTGTGCTTCACCGACGCGATCGTCGACACGCGTCGCACCGCGTCGCCCACGCGCAGCGGATTGCCCGCCTCCCAGGCCAGCCGCCCGCCCGCCCACATGCGGCGCGGCAGCGGCACCGGCGGCAGGAATCCGCCGCGCTTCGCGTGGCCGTCCTCGCCGATCTCGGACTGGCGGTGGTGGGGCAGGAAGTAGAGCCAGTGCCAGAGCTCGGGCAGCCGCGTACCCGCTTCCGGCTGCGGGTCGTCGCGGTCGAGCGTGGCCGACAGCGCCCGCAGAGGCGCGGCGGTGAC
The DNA here is from genome assembly GCA_022701965.1 of Burkholderiaceae bacterium. The sequence goes on from JAKONL010000558.1 coordinate 520, forward strand.
CTGGTCGTCGAGCGTCTCGCTGCGGCCCTGCCAGGCCTGCAGCGCTTCGATCTCGTGCGGTGCGAGCGATGGGGGTGTCGTCATCAGTCCACCGCCGCGCCGGAAGATTTCACGATGCCGGCCCACTTCGCGAGGTCGGTCTGCAGCAGCGCCGCGAACTGGTCCGGCGTTGTGGGCGCGGCGATCTCGACGCCCTGCTGCTCCAGCTTCTCGCGCAGGTCGGGCGCAGCGAGCGCCTTGCGGGTGGCGTCCTGCAGCGTGGTCTGCACGTCGGCCGCGAGTCCGGCGGGCGCGAACAGGCCGATCCAGAGCGTGCCGTCGTAGCCGGGCACGGATTCGGCGATGGCCGGCACGTCGGGCAGCGAGGGCGAGCGCTTGGCGCCGCTGACCGCCAGCGCGCGCAGCTTGCCGCTCCTGATGTGCTGCAATGCAGACGGCAGGCTCGCGAACAGGATCGGCAGCTGGCCGCCGATCACGTCGTTGATCGCCGGTGCTACGCCCTTGTAGGGCACGTGCTGCATGCGGATGCCGGCCATGCTGTTGAGCATCTCGCCGAGCAGGTGGTTGAGCGTGCCGTTGCCGGCCGAGGCGAACTGCAGGTTCGCGCCGTTGCGCCTGGCCAGCGCCAGGAACTCGGCCATCGACTTCGCCGGGAACGACGGGTTCACCAGCAGCACGTTGGGCACGGCGCCGATCAGGCCGACCGGCCTGAAATCCTTCACCGGATCGAAACCCGGGTTCCTGTAGAGCGCCGGGTTGATCGCCTGGCTGCTGCTGATGGTCATCAACAGCGTATAGCCGTCCTTGGGTGCCTTGGCGACGAGCTGCGTGCCGATGTTGCCGCCGGCGCCGGGCCGGTTGTCGACGACCACGCTCGCGTTCATCACCTCGCCGAGCTTCTGGCCGACCAGCCGGCCGACGATGTCGTTGGTGCCGCCCGCGGCCTGCGGCACGACCAGCGTGACCGGACGGCCCGGGTAGGCCGCCTGCTGTGCGGCCGCGGGCGTCGGGTGAGTGCCGGCGAGCAGCGCAAAAGCCAGCGACAAGGCGGTCGCCGCTGTCCTGCCGGCCGAAAATCGTATTCCCATGCGTTTGTCTCCTGTGACACGCATGGTGGCCGCTCGGCGGGCACAGCGCAATCTGCGATTGCGCAAGGGTGCCTCTCGTATTCGCGAAGGCTCCTGCGCCGATGCGGGATCGAGCCGCGGTCGTCAGCGCTCGATCGTCAGCGCCACGCCCATGCCGCCGCCGATGCACAGCGACGCGATGCCCTTCTTCGCGTTGCTTCGCTGCATCTCGTGCAGCAGCGTCACCAGGATGCGGCAGCCCGACGCGCCGATCGGGTGCCCGATGGCGATCGCGCCGCCGTTCATGTTGACCTTGCTCGTGTCCCAGCCCATCTCGCGGTTCACCGCGCAGGCCTGGGCAGCGAAGGCCTCGTTGATCTCCAGCACGTCGAGATCGGCCGCCTTCCAGCCCGCGCGCTCCAGCGCCTTGGTCGACGCACCGACCGGTCCCATGCCCATGATCGTCGGGTCGAGGCCGACGGTCGCATAGCTCGCGATGCGCCCGAGCGGCGTCAGGCCGAGCTGCGCGGCCTTCTTGGCCGTCATCACGACCACGGCGGCGGCACCGTCGTTCAGGCCCGAGGCGTTGCCCGCCGTCACGCTGCCGGCCTTGTCGAAGGCCGGGCGCAGTCCCGCGAGGGCGTCGGCGTTCGACTTGCGGTTGATGAACTCGTCCTTGTCGAAGACGACCGGATCGCCCTTCTTCTGCGGAATGCTCACGCCGACGATCTCGTCCTTGAACTTGCCGGCATCCTGCGCGGCCGCGGCCTTGGTCTGGCTGCCGAGCGCCAGCTCGTCCTGCATGGCGCGGCTGATCTCGTACTTCTTGGCGACGTTCTCGGCGGTGGTGCCCATGTGGTACTGGTTGTAGACGTCCCAGAGGCCGTCGACGATCATGGTGTCCACCATCTTCCAGTCGCCCATGCGCTGGCCGTTGCGCGAATTGGGCAGCACGTGCGGCGCGAGGCTCATGTTCTCCTGGCCGCCGGCCACCACGATCTCGCTGTCGCCCGTCGCCACCGCCTGCGCGGCGAGCATCACGGCCTTCAGGCCCGAGCCGCAGACCGCGTTGATGGTCAGGGCCGGCGTGCTGCGGTCGATGCCACTCTTGATCAGCGCCTGGCGCGCCGGGTTCTGGCCCGCGCCCGCGGCCAGCACCTGGCCCATGATCACTTCGCCGATCTGGTCGTTGCCGAGCTTCGCGCGCGCCAGCGCTTCCCTGATCACGATCGAGCCGAGTTCGGTCGCGGCGATGCCTGCGAGCGAACCGCCGAACTTGCCGACGGCCGT
>JAKONL010000567.1 GCA_022701965.1 Burkholderiaceae bacterium
TCCTATTCTTCAGATCTGGAGCGGGATAAGAGACTCGAACTCTCGACCTCAACCTTGGCAAGGTTGCGCTCTACCAACTGAGCTAATCCCGCGATTCAAGCCTTGCATTATATACCGCCCTGACCGCCGAAGACAAGCCATGCGTCAGTGCTTGATCGAACCCTCGGACGGCTGGGCCGCGCGCTGGCGCGACAGCTCGGCGACGGCGGCATCGGCAGCTGCGACCTCCTCGTCCGAGAGCGGCGTCGGCAATTTTTCCAGCGCCAGCTCGAGCACCTTGTCGGTCCATTTCACCGGGACGATCTCCAGACCGTTCTTCACGTTCTCGGGGATGTCCTGCAGATCCTTGGCGTTCTCCTCGGGGATCAGCACGGTCTTGATGCCACCACGAAGCGCGGCCAGCAACTTCTCCTTGAGGCCACCGATCGCGGTGACTTCGCCGCGCAACGTGATCTCGCCCGTCATCGCGACATCGCCACGAACCGGAATGCCGGTCAGGGCGGAGACGAACGCGGTCGTCATCGCCGCGCCCGCGCTCGGACCGTCCTTGGGCGTCGCGCCGTCCGGCACGTGGATGTGGATGTCGCGCTTCTCGAACACGTCGTCGCGGATGCCCAGGCGCCGTGCCCGGCTGCGCACCACCGTGCGAGCGGCTTCGACCGATTCCTTCATCACGTCGCCCAGCGACCCGGTGCGGCTGATGATGCCCTTGCCCGGCATCGACACCGCCTCGATCGTAAGAAGGTCGCCGCCGACTTCCGTCCACGCGAGGCCCACGACCTGACCGACCTGGTTCTGCTTCTCCGCGAGTCCGAAGGTGTGCTTGCGCACGCCGAGGAAATCGTTGAGGTTCGAGCCGTCGACGGTCACCTTCGGCGTCATCTTCTTCAGCAGCAGGCCCTTGACGACCTTGCGGCAGATCTTCGACAGTTCCCGCTCCAGCGAACGCACGCCGGCTTCCCGCGTGTAGTAGCGCACGATGTCGCGCACCGCTTCCTCGGTGATCAGCAGCTCCTCGTCCTTGACGCCGTTGTTCTTCATCTGCTTGGGCAGAAGGTATTTCAGCGCGATGTGCGTCTTCTCGTCCTCGGTGTAGCCGGACAGGCGGATGACCTCCATCCGGTCGAGCAGTGCCGACGGAATGTTCATCGAGTTCGACGTCGCGACGAACATCACGTCGCTGAGGTCGAAGTCGACCTCCACGTAGTGGTCGCCGAACGTGTGGTTCTGCTCCGGATCGAGCACTTCGAGCAGCGCGCTCGACGGATCGCCGCGGAAGTCCGTGCCGAGCTTGTCGATCTCGTCGAGCAGGAACAGCGGGTTGCGCGTGCCGATCTTGTTCAGGCTCTGCAGCACCTTGCCCGGCAAGGCGCCGATGTAGGTGCGGCGATGCCCGCGGATCTCCGCCTCGTCGCGCATGCCACCCAGCGCCATGCGGGTGTACTTGCGTCCCGTCGCCTTGGCGATCGACTGGCCGAGCGACGTCTTGCCGACGCCCGGTGGGCCGACCAGGCACAGAATCGGTGCCTTGACCTTGTCGACGCGCTGCTGAACCGCGAGATATTCCAGGATGCGGTCCTTGACCTTGTCGAGTCCGTAATGGTCCTCGTCGAGCACCGCTTCGGCGTTCGGCAGGTCGTGCTTGATCTTGGTCCGCTTGCTCCAGGGCAGGCCGATCAGCACGTCGATGTAGTTGCGCACCACCGTCGCCTCGGCCGACATCGGCGACATCAGCTTGAGCTTCTTCAGTTCGCTCTCAGCCTTCTTGAGCGCTTCCTTGGGCATCTTCGCGAGCTTGATCTTCTTTTCGATCTCCTCGATGTCCGCACCGTCCTCGCCCTCGCCGAGCTCCTTCTGGATCGCCTTGACCTGTTCGTTCAGGTAGAAGTCGCGCTGGTTCTTCTCCATCTGGCGCTTCACGCGCCCGCGGATCTTCTTGTCGACGTTGAGGATGTCGACCTCGCGCTCGAGCTGGCCGAACAGGTTCTCGAGCCGCGCCTTGACCTCGTCGAGGTCGAGCACGCCCTGCTTGTTGTCGAGCTTGAGCGGCAGGTGCGCTGCGATCGTGTCGGCGAGACGACCCGGATCGTCGATGCTGGAGATCGAGGTCAGGATCTCCGGCGGAATCTTCTTGTTGAGCTTCACGTACTGATCGAACTGCTGCATCACCGCGCGGCGCAGCGCCTCGATCTCGGTGCTCTTCTGGCTCGCGGCCTCGGGCGCCTGCAGCGGGACGACACTGGCCGTGAAGTGCGTGTCGTTGTCGTGGATGCTGCCGACGCGAGCGCGCTGCTGCCCCTCGACCAGGACCTTCACGGTGCCGTCGGGCAGCTTGAGCATCTGCAGGATGGTCGAGACGCAGCCGACCTCGAACATGTCCTCGACCGAGGGCTCGTCCTTCGCCGCGGCCTTCTGCGCGACCAGCATGATGCGGCGCTCGGCCTCCATCGCGAGTTCGAGCGCCTTGATGCTCTTGGGACGCCCCACGAAAAGCGGGATGACCATGTGGGGAAACACCACGACGTCGCGCAAAGGAAGCAGCGGCAGGTCGATGGCGTCAGGGGGCAGCGGGGTATGGCCGGACATGCGAATCCTCAAAGTATTCAGGCAAAGATGGAACGCGCCGCATGGAATTCAAGTCCATGCGGCGCGTTCGTCGTGAGATGCGGCCGAGGTCGCCGGCAACACTACGCTTTCTTGGCCGCTTCGCGATAGACGAGCAGCGGCGGTTTGTTCTCGTCGATGGTGGATTCCTCGACCACGACCTTGTCGACGTTGCTGGCGTTGGGAAGTTCGAACATGGTGTCGATCAGCGACTGCTCGAGGATCGAACGCAGTCCGCGAGCACCGGTCTTGCGTGCCAGCGCCTTGCGGGCGATCGCCTTGAGCGCACCGGGCCGGATCTCCAGTTCGACGCCTTCCATCTGCAGCAGCTTCACGAACTGCTTGACGACCGCGTTCTTGGGCTCGGTCAGGATCTTGACCAGCGTGTCCTCGCTCAGCTCGGCCAGCGATGCGACCACCGGCATGCGACCGACCAGCTCGGGGATCAGGCCGAACTTGATCAGGTCCTCGGGCTCGACCTCGCGGAACACGTCGGTCAGGCTGCGCTGCGCCTTGCTGCGGACCGCCGCGCCGAAGCCGATGCCCGACGCCTCGGTCCGGTTCTCGATCACCTTCTCGAGACCGGCGAAGGCGCCGCCGCAGATGAACAGGATGTTGGTCGTGTCGATCTGCAGGAAATCCTGGTTCGGATGCTTGCGGCCGCCCTGCGGCGGTACGCTGGCCATCGTGCCCTCGATCAGCTTGAGCAGTGCCTGCTGAACCCCTTCGCCCGAGACGTCGCGGGTGATCGAAGGGTTGTCGGACTTGCGCGATATCTTGTCGATCTCGTCGATGTAGACGATGCCGCGCTGCGCCCGCTCGACTTCGTAGTTGCAGCTCTGGAGCAGCTTCTGGATGATGTTCTCGACGTCCTCGCCGACGTAGCCGGCTTCGGTCAGGGTCGTCGCATCGGCCATCACGAAAGGCACGTCCAGCATTCGCGCCAGCGTCTGCGCCAGGAGCGTCTTGCCCGACCCGGTCGGTCCGATCAGCAGAATGTTGCTCTTGCTGAGCTCGACGTCCTCGCCTTTGGATTTTTCCTTGTGGCGAAGGCGCTTGTAGTGGTTGTAGACCGCCACGGCCAGCATGCGCTTGGCGGGCTCCTGCCCGATCACGTAGTTGTCCAGATTGGTCTTGATCTCCAGCGGCGTCGGGAGGTCGCTGCGCGGATCGCGCACCTCCTCGTCCGCGGGCAGCTCGTCACGAATGATCTCGTTGCAAAGGTCGATGCACTCGTCGCAGATGAAGACCGACGGGCCGGCGATCAGCTTCTTGACTTCGTGCTGGCTCTTTCCGCAAAAGGAGCAATAAAGCGTTTTCTCGCTGGAAGAGCCTTTTTTCTCGGCCATGAACTGGTGCCCTCTTAACTGGATTCAACAATGATAGCGAAGACCGAATTCCGGCTTCGCGAACAAAAACGGCGTTCTCCGCATGGAAAACGCCGTCGCTGCCCGATTTCGGACCGCATTCCGCCGCAATGCGATCCGTCAGGACCGCCGCGATCTCAGCTGCGCTTGGCGATGACCTGGTCGATCAGGCCATAGTCCTTCGACTCGTCGGCGGTCAGGAAGTAGTCGCGCTCGGTGTCGCGCGCAACCTTTTCCAGGGGATGGCCTGTACGCTCGGCCAAGATGCGGT
>JAKONL010000582.1 GCA_022701965.1 Burkholderiaceae bacterium
CCGCGCTGAGCCCGACGTCCGCGCAGGCGCAGGGCGCCGCGGCCGACAACGCCTGGATCGGCGCGCCGATCACGCTGCGGCGCACGCCGGCGCTGGCCGAGATCATTCCACCAGCGCAACGCGCCCAGCGGCCGAATTTCGTCTCGGGCGACAGCATCAGCGGGCGCCCCGACCTCGAGACCGTGATCGAGGGCAACGCGTCGGTGCGGCGCGGCGACACGATCATCACCGCCGACCGCCTCGAGTACTACCAGCCCGACGATCTCGCCAAGGCGAGCGGCAACGTCCGCGTGAACCAGGCCGGCAACGTCTACGAAGGCCCGGAGCTCCAGCTGAAGCTCGAGACCTTCGAGGGTTTCTTCAACAACGTGCGCTACAGCTTCCTGCAGACCGGCGGCCACGGCGACGCCGAGCGCATCGATTTCGTCGACGCCAACGTGTCGGTCGCGCGGCGCGCCACCTACACCACCTGCAGGATCGAGGACTATCCCGGCTGGATGCCCGCCTGGCTCCTGAGCGCGGCGACGCTCACGACCGACACCGAGGAGAACGTCGGCACCGCCACCGATGCGCGCATGACGTTCATGGGCGTGACCACGCCGGCGTTCCCGTCGCTGAGCTTCCCGCTGAACAACCAGCGCAAGAGCGGCCTGCTGCCGCCGCTGTTCGGCGTCGACAGCGTCAACGGCATCGAGCTGCTGCAGCCCTACTACTGGAACATCGCCCCCAACCGCGACGCGACGCTGTATCCGACGCTGATGAGCAAGCGCGGGATGAACGTCGGCGGCGAGTTCCGCTACGTGGAGAACGCCTACCGCGGCCAGCTGCGCCTGGACTACATGCCCAACGACAGCCTGCGCGACCGCGACCGCTGGGGCATCTGGACCAGCCACAACCAGAACTTCGATCCCAAGCCGTTCGGCCTCGACCGGCTGACCGGCACGCTGACGATCAACCGCGTGAGCGACAACGACTACTGGCGCGACTTCCAGCGCACGCCGACGTTCTCCTCGCGCCTGCTGCCCACCGAAGGGGCGCTCAACTGGGCCAAGAGCGACTGGAGCGGCTCGATCCGGGCACTGTCCTACCAGACGCTGCAGTACAGCCTCTCGCCGATCGTGCCGCCCTACGACCGGCTGCCGCAGATCAGCGCCACCAACACCAAGTACGACGTGGGCGGATTCGACGTCGTCACGACGCTCGACTACACCCGCTTCAGCGCCAGCCAGCTCTACGCGCCGTTCCTCAACGGCATCCGGCAGCCCGACGGCGAGCGCGCGTTCGGAAAAGTGCAGGTCAGCCGGCCCTTCATCACGCCGGCGAGCTTCGTGATCCCGAAGCTGATCCTGAATTCGACCGCCTACCAGTTCGATTCGCCGCTGACCAGCGGAGCGACGTCGGCCAACCGTACCCTCCCGACCTTCAGCCTCGACAGCGGCCTGGTCTTCGAGCGCAACACGAGCCTGTTCGGACGCGCGTTCCTGCAGACGCTGGAGCCGCGCGCGTTCTACGTGCGCACGCCCTACCGCGACCAGAGCAATCTGCCGGTCTACGACAGCGCGGCGAACGACTTCAACTTCGCGACCATCTACACCGAGAACGCGTACTCGGGCAACGACCGCATCTCCGACAGCAACCTGCTCACGCTGGGCGTCAGCACGCGGCTGATCGACCCCGACAGCGGCGTCGAGGCGGCCCGCTTCGGCGTCGCGCAACGGCTGCGCTTCGCCGACCAGAAGGTGACCCTGCCGGGCGTCGCGCCCACGACCGACCGGCTGAGCGACGTGCTGCTGGGCGCCCAGATCAACTGGACGCCCAAGTGGAGCCTGGACACCACGATCCAGTACAACCCCGACACGCAGCGTTCCGAACGCACGACGGTCAGCACGCGCTACAACCCGGCGCCCTATCACAACCTGAATCTCGCATTCCGCTACCAGGCCGACACCACGCCTCTCACGTCCGACGGCAGCAAGTCGATCGACATGGGTTTCCAGTGGCCGCTCAACGACTTCTGGGGCGACAAGGGCAAGGTCCTGCCGGCCGGCAAGGGCGCGGGCGGCGGACGCTGGTACGCGGTGGGACGGCTCAACTACAGCCTCAAGGAGAGCCGGCTCACCGACGGCGTCATCGGCGTCGAGTACGACGGCTGCTGCTACATCGGCCGCATCGTGCTGGAACGTTTGACCACCGGCCAGGTCACAGCCAACACCCGGCTGATGTTCCAGCTCGAATTCGTCGGTTTCGCCAGCGTCGGCACGAGTCCGCTGCAGTCCCTCGCGCGCAACATCCAGCGCTACCAGCCGCTGCGCCAGCCGAGCGGCGAGATGACCAGCCGCTTCGGCCAGTACGACTAGAGACGAGACCCATCCCGGTCCTCGCGCACTTCGATATGAAAAAACTTCGCTCCGTCCTGTTCCCCGCCGCCGTCGCCGCCGCTGCGCTGCTCGCCACTGGCGCCCACGCGCAGGGCCTGGGTATGCGCCCGTCGGGTGGCGGCGGCATCACGGACATCATGCGGCAGGGCGTCACGCCGACCATTCCCCGCGTCGAGGCGCCGCCGCCGCCCACCGGGCAGCGTGCCGCCGAATACATCGTCGCGCTGGTCAATTCCGAGCCGATCACCAACACCGAGGTGCAGTCGCGCGTCGAACGCGTCATGCGCGAGAGCGCCGAGGCCCAGCGCATGCCGCGCTCCGAACTCACGCGGCTGGTGCTCGAACGGGTGATCTCCGAACGCGCGCAGCTGCAGCTCGCCAAGGAGAACGGCATCAAGATCGACGACATCGCCGTCGACCAGGCCGAGGAGACCGTGGCGCGCCAGAACCAGATCGGCGTGGCCGAGCTGCGTCGCCGCCTCGGCGCCGAGGGCATCTCGCAGTCGGAGTTCCGCACCGACCTGCGCAACCAGCTCACGCTGACCCGCCTGCGCGAGCGCGAGGTCAACGGGCGCGTGAAGATCAGCGACGTCGAGGTCGACCAGTTCCTGCAGGAGCAGCGCAGCGTCGCCAAGCCGCAGGAGATCAACCTGGCGCAGGTGCTCGTGCTCGTGCCCGAGAACGCGACCGAGCCGCAGATCGCGACGCTGCAGCAGAAGGCCCAGGCGATCGTCGTCCGCGCCCGTGCCGGCGAGGATTTCGCCAAGCTCGCGCGCGAGCTGTCCGATGCGCCCGACCGCGCGAGCGGCGGCGTGCTCGGCCTGCGCCCTGCCAACCGGTATCCGGCGCTGTTCCTCGACGCGACGCAGGGCACCGCGGTCGACGGCATCGTCGGCCCGGTTCGCTCGCCCGCCGGTTTCCACATCCTGAAGGTGCTGGCGCGGTCGCAGCAGGGCGGCGTGGCCCAGGGCACGGTGACGCAGACGCAGGTGCGCCACATCCTGCTGCGCACCGACGCGACGCGCAGCACCGCGCAGGCGATCTCGCAGCTCGCGGAGTTCAAGCGCCGCCTGCAGGCCGGCACGGCCGATTTCGCGGGGCTGGCACGCGACAACTCGCAGGACGGCAGCGCCAAGGACGGCGGCGAGCTCGGCTGGTCGCGTCCCGGCCAGTTCGTGCCCGAGTTCGAGGAGGTCGTCGAGCGGCTCGCGCCGGGGCAGGTCAGCGATCCGGTCGTCACGCGCTTCGGCGTGCACCTGATCGAGGTCGAAGGCCGCCGCGAGGCGCCGCTGACCCAGGCCGAGACGCGCGAGGCGGGACGCAACGCGCTGCGCGAGAAGAAGACCGACGAGGCGTTCGAGACCTGGGCGCAGGAGGTGCGCGCCCGCGCGTACGTGGAGTTCCGCGAGACGCCGCAATAGATGACCCGGCACATCGCGCGCAAGCGCTTCGGACAGCACTTCCTCTCGGACGGCGGGATCATCGACGCGATCGTCGATGCGATCTCGCCGCAGCCGGGCGACGCGATGGTCGAGATCGGGCCCGGACTCGCGGCGCTGACCCAGCCGCTGGTCGAGCGCCTGGGCCGGCTGACGGTGATCGAACTCGACCGCGATCTGGCACAGCGGTTGCGCGGGCACGGCCAGCTCGACGTGATCGAGTCGGATGTGCTGAGGGTTGATTTCGCGGAACTGGCCGCGCGCCTCGGCCGGTCCGCCTCGCCGGACGGCCCGGCGAAGGCGCTGCGGGTGGTCGGCAACCTGCCCTACAACATCTCGACGCCGATCCTGTTCCACCTGCTCGGCAACGCATCGCTGGTGGCGGACCAGCACTTCATGCTGCAGAAGGAAGTGATCGACCGCATGGTGGCGCGTCCGGCCACGTCCGACTACAGCCGGCTCAGCGTGATGCTGCAGTGGCGCTACGAGATGGAGAACATCCTCTTCGTGCCGCCCGAGAGCTTCGACCCGCCGCCACGCGTCGACAGCGCCGTGGTGCGCATGGTGCCGCTGGCGCAGCCGCCGGACGTCGACCCGAAGCGCCTTGGCGAAATCGTGCAGGTCGCGTTCAGCCAGCGCCGCAAGATCCTGCGGCACACGCTGGGCAGGTGGCTGGAGCTCCACGGCTTCTCAGGTACCTTCGACGTGCAGCGCCGGGCCGAGGAGGTGCCGGTGGCCGAGTACGTGGCACTCGCGCAGGCGGTGCCGCCGGAGCTCGAATGAAAGAGCCTGCCGATCGATCGGCCATGAAAAAGCCCGTCGTCGACGGGCTTTTTCATGGATGGAGCGCTCGCGGCGCTCGACCGGGCGGGCCGATCAGGCGGCGCTGAGCCAGTAGCTCGAATTGAAGGGGCTGCTCATGCGCAGCGCCAGAGGCGACACGTCGACCAGTTTGTCGGTCGGCATCTTCTCCGCGGTCGGGTCGATGGCCGGAACCTCGATACCCAGGGTGGGCAAATTGTTGCCCGAAGCCTCGTTCGCCCGTTCTGCTTGGCTGGTGTTTGCAGAACGGGCTACAGAAAAGAATAGAAGCACCGGAACGGTATCTTCCGGTCCCCCCAGTAATCAGAAGCGTCGCGGAAGATGTCGAGCAACTGCTCGCGCGCCTCCTTGTCGAACTTGCCGTTGGCCGGGATCTGCTCGAGCACGACGATGAAGCCGGGCTGCGGGCCCGATTTGTGCAGCGGGTCGGTCATGCAGTCGTAGAGCGCGTCGCAGTTCTTGCCGAAATGCGCCGGAAAGGTGAATTGCTGTGCGATGAGGTCGAGCACGTCCTGCTTGGTCTGGGCATTGGCCAGATTCGCATACAGAAAATGCTGCCCCGCCGATTGCGCCGCTTCCTGCAGATCGCTCACGCGGAAAGCGCGAATCGACTGCACGATATTGGGGCGCACGGCACGAAGGGATAAGGTCATCTCCGCTGGTCTTTCCATGTTTGTCGTCATCATCTTTTCTGCGGGGCGCGAGGTTGCGCCGTTCCGATCGTCGAATTCAAAGCTCACGGCGCGATGCGCCTGAAGCTCGCGTAGTGATCCGCGGTGTACCAGCAGGCCGCGACAG
>JAKONL010000589.1 GCA_022701965.1 Burkholderiaceae bacterium
GATGCAGCGCGGCGAATCGACCAGCCGCACCGTCGACGGTGGCAAGGAGACCGTCAGCATCGTCCCGGCGACGATCGACATCACCGTCGCCAAGGAAGAGATCCGCGCCGGCGACCGCCTGCTGCCCGAGCCCCCGCGCCAGCTGCTGAGCTACACGCCCCGCGCGCCCGGGCGCGATTTCAGCGGCCGCATCGTTTCGGTCTACGGCAACGCCGTCCAGTTCGCCGCGCAGAACCAGGTGGTCGCGATCAACAAGGGATTGCGCGACGGCATCGAGAGCGGCTACGTGCTTGCGATCCTGAAGAACGGCCAGACCGTGATCGACAAGACCGGTGGCGCACCGGAGACGCTCAAGCTGCCCAACGAACGCATCGGGCTGCTGATGGTCTTCCGCACCTTCGAGAAGGTGTCGTACGCCCTGGTGCTGGAAATCGCCGACGCGCCGCGCGTCGGCGACCTGCTGGTCAGTCCCTGAGCGTGGGCGGCGAGGAACTGGCCGACTGGCTTCGACTGACGTCGACGCCGGGCATCGGCGACATCACGGCGCGCAAGCTGCTGTCGGCATTCGGGTTGCCGGGCGACGTGCTCGCGCAGTCGCGCACCGCCCTGCAGCAGGTCGTGAGCCCCGCGCAGGCCGCGGCCCTGCACACCCGGCCGCCGCGGCTGGACGACGCCGTCGCGCAGACCTCGCGCTGGCTCGCCGCCGAGGACCACGACGGCGCCGCGGTCCACCGGATCGTCACGCTGGGCGACCCCGGTTATCCGGCCGGCCTGCTGGAGATGGCCGATCCGCCGCTCATGCTCTACCTGATCGGGCCGGCCGCGTTCGATCTCACGCAGCTCGCGGACAGCATCGCGATGGTCGGCAGCCGCAATCCGACGCCGCAGGGCGAGGCCAACGCGCGTGAGTTCGCGCGTGCGTTCGGCGACCTGGGCATTCCGGTCGTCTCCGGACTGGCGCTGGGCGTGGACGGCGCGGCGCACCAGGGCGCGCTCGACGCCGTCGGGACGCGCACCGACGTCCTCGCCACCGTCGCCGTGGTCGGCACCGGGCTCGACCGCATCTACCCGGCGCGGCATCACGCGCTGGCGCACCGCATCTCGGCGCGCGGCCTGATCGTGAGCGAATTCCCGCTCGGCACGCCGCCGCTGAACCAGAACTTCCCCAAGCGCAACCGGATCATCGCGGGGCTGTCGCGCGGTACGCTGGTGGTCGAGGCGGCCCTGCAGTCGGGCTCGCTGATCACGGCACGGCTCGCCGTGGAGCAGGGGCGCGAGGTGTTCGCGATCCCGGGGTCGATCCATTCTCCTCAGGCGCGCGGTTGCCACGCGCTGATCCGCCAGGGCGCGAAACTCGTCGAATCGGTGGGCGACGTGCTCGAGGAACTGCAGCCCGGCACGCGCGCGCCCGTCGTGGGCGCCGCGGTCGCGGAGGACCCGGACGAAACCGGCGACACGACCTTGCTGCAGCGTCTGGGCTTCGATCCGGTCGGGCTGGATGCGCTGTGCGCCCGCACGGGTCAGCCTGCTGCGGCACTGCAGGCCGAACTGCTCGGCCTCGAACTCGACGGCCGCATCGCCCGCCTGCCCGGCGGACTTTTCCAGCGCCTCGCCTGAGGGCAGGCGGCCGGGCCGGTGCGTGGGCTATATTGGGCCCATGTTCGAAGTCCTCGTGTTCGTCTATGAAAACTACTGGCGCGGCGACGCATGTCCCGAGCCCGAGCAGCTCGGCCGCAAGCTCAGTGCCCACGGCTTCGAAGCCGACGAGATCCGCACGGCGCTCCAGTGGCTCGACGACCTCAGCCGCGCCACGCAGGGCTTGCCGCTGACGCTGCACGATGGCGCGGTATCGGCCACGGTCGGCCTGCGCGGCAGTGCCGACGTGATGGCGGCATCGGCCGATGCGATGCGGGTCTACTCGATCGCCGAGCAGGCGCAGCTGGGTGCCGAATGCCTCGGATTCATCCATTTCCTCGAATCCGCCAACGTGCTGCGCAGCGGCCTGCGCGAGATCGTCGTCGAGCGTGCCATGGCGACGCCCGAAGGTCCGGTGTCGCTCGACGAACTCAAGATCATCCTGCTCATGGTGCACTGGAGCAGCGGCATCGAGCCCGATGCGCTGGTGCTCGACGAATTGCGCGACGACGGCACCGGGCGCGTCGCGCACTGAGGTGCGGCGCGGCGCGGCTGGGCGCGTCTAGTTCAGCAGCCGCTCGGGATTCGCGTCGAGCTTGGCCAGCGCTTCGCGCGTGGCGCGCACGGTCAGCGTCTCTTCCTCGGCCGGCACCAGCAGGCCTGCCTGCAGGTACGAGGCGAGCCGCCCCGCCTGGATCAGGAAGCTGCGCCCATCCGCCGCGGCGAAGAGGTGCAGCTGCTTGCGGTCGGACCGCCAGACGAACTGCACTTGGCTCGCGCGGCCGTTGTGGTCGAGCATGAACCAGTTGCCCACCTGCAGTTCGTGGGCCCACTGCATCATCTCCTCGCTGACCTTCGCGCCCGTGTCCGGCGCGACCTCGATCGACGCGGCATCGACGCCCAGCAGCAGCTCGATGCTCGCCGCATCGAGCGGGAGGTCGGACGCGTCGTCGTCGCTCACGAAATCTTCCAGATTCGCAAGGCGCTTGGCCATGGCCTCGATCTTGGCTTGAGGGATGCTTTCCGTTTTCGACATGAAGGCGTCCGAGAGCGTCGCGCCGATGGTCTTGATGTAGGCCTCCTGCGGCTCGCCGACGATGCCCAGGAGCGCCATGCCCGCACGCAGGCGCTGCAGCAGCTTGGGCAGGTCCTGGATCACGCGCGTGCGGTCGGTGCGGTTGGGCTTGGCGCTCGCCGCCCAGACCAGTTCGGACGCCGCGCGCTTGAGCGTCACCGTCTGCGCGTCCTGGGCGCCGTACTTGAGCGCGGCGATGGCCAGCACCTCGGCCCAGACCTTGAACAGGAACTCGCGGATCTCCTCGCGCACCGGGATGTCGTTGAGCATCTTGCGAAGCTCGATGGTGTACTGGATCGCCATCGTCTCCTTCTGCTCGACCTGCTGCGCCACGCTCATGACGCGCTGCGTCGCATCGCTCTGCGTCAGGTACTTGCCCAGGAAGCCGACGAATTCGTCGAACACCAGCTTGAAGACGCGCTGCCCGGTCTCCGGGTATTGCTCGATCACCTGCACCACGCGGCGGATCTCGCCCTCGAGCGCGCTGCCGGAGATCGCCGCGGCGTCGAAACCCATCACCACCGACCCCATGCGGTCGATCAGCATCCGGGCGGGATGCTGCAGCGTACCGAAGAACTCGGGCTCGGCGATGGCCACGCGCAGGACGGGCATCTGCAGCCGCGCGAACCAGACGCGTGCCGAGAACGGAATCCGCTCCTCGGCCAGGATCGCCTGGAACATCAGCGCGACGATCTCCACCGTCGCCTTGTCGGCCGTGGTGGGGGCGCGGCGCTTGAGCTCCGCGGTACGGCGACGCAGGTCGGCGGCTGTCTGCTGCAGGGCCGAGAGCTCGTTGCCGACCATGAACTGGGACGCCGCGATCTGGTAGGCCGCACCCGCATCGGCAATGGCCGAGGCGAAGGCGTTCATGTCGGCCTCGCCCTGCGCGCCCCGTACCGCACCCGCGCTGCCCGAGGGGCGGGCACCGCCCTGCCGGCCGGTGCCGCCAGTGCCACCCGCAACGCCGCCATCGGCCCACGCGCTGCGCTGGATGGCGTCTGCGCCCTGGCCATCGCCGCCGCCCAGGCGCGCGGTCACGAAGCGCTTGAGATTCGTCATCACGCCCTGCGCGCGCTGGCGGGCCACGGCGAGCGGCGAGCCAAAGAACTGGTCCTGGGCGTCCTGCAGCGCCTGGTTGGCCTGCGCGTTCAGGCCGATGGCCGCGGGTGCGAAACTGCCCTGGCGATTCACCAGCGCCGCCCCGCCCGAATTGCCGCCGACGCCACCGCCGTAGGCCAGCGGCACGGCATTCGATCCATTCGCGCCGGCACGACGCACGAAGCTCTTCAGATCGATCTCGGGCATCACGCCCTTCCCGATCAGGAAGGCGTTGGCTTCGCGGTAGGCATTGACGACGCCGTCGAGGACGTGCTGCTGGATCGTGTCCTGCATCTTGGTCCACAGCACGCGGCTCAGGCCGACGGCCAGCCACTGCGCGACCATCACGCCCGCGAGCGCCTCGGGCTTGAGCACGTCCTTGGCGTCGAGTTCGGTGCTGTTCTCCAGCGACTGGATCCGCAGCCGCAGGTCGCTGTACTCGAAGCTCGCCTTGCCCTGCACGGCCTGGGCGAGGCGCGACGAGAGGATGCCGGTTTCCACCACGTCGTCGCCGATCAGTTCGAGGCGCGACAGGGTATTGGACGACGCGCCCGACCCGGTGCTCGCGCCGAGCGCCTTGCGCCACGCGATGCGCGTCTGCGCGACCCAGTTGTCGCCCTGCGCCTGGAAGGCGAGGTAGTCGTCGCGCCGGTCCTGCATCTCGCGCGCATTGGCCGTCTCGTCGGACAGCGCGATCAGCCGATCGCGGATCGGCTGCGCGATGGGAGCGATCACTTCGTCCGTCGCAACCACGAAGCGT
Organism: Burkholderiaceae bacterium; assembly: GCA_022701965.1. Next base: position 4,569 of record JAKONL010000589.1, read on the forward strand.
TCGCGCGTCTCGCGGGCGAGCTGTCGGGAGATGGCGTCAGGCCGCGCGGTACTCATGAAGAAGGAGGTTGCGTTGACTCGTTAGCGAAAATCGCGAGCTTGCCCGCAGAAACATTCCTGCACAAGTGTATTAGACCGTGGCACCCGCGTTCGGATCGTCGGGATCGCCATCGCGCTTGACCGGCGCCTTGATCAGGTCCTCGCGCTTGATGCCCAGCCACATCGCGATCGCCGCCGCCACGAAGCACGACGAGTAGATGCCGAAACAGATGCCGATGGTCAGCGCCAGCGCGAAGTAGTGCAGCGTCGGCCCGCCGAAGAAGAACATCGAGAGCACCACCAGCTGCGTCGAGCCGTGGGTGATGATGGTGCGGCTGATGGTCGAGGTGATGGCGCTGTCGATCACCTCGCGCGTGTCCATCTTGCGATAGCGGCGGAAGTTCTCGCGCACGCGGTCGAAGATCACCACCGATTCGTTGACCGAATAGCCCAGCACCGCCAGCACCGCCGCGAGCACCGCCAGCGAGAACTCCCACTGGAAGAAGGCGAAGAAGCCCAGGATGATGATCACGTCGTGCAGGTTGGCGAACACCGTGGCGAGCGCGAATTTCCATTCGAAGCGGAACGCCAGGTAGATCATGATGCCCACGACCACCATGCCGAGCGCCTTCAGGCCGTTGGTGGTGAGCTCCTCGCCGACCTGCGGGCCGACGAACTCGTTGCCGCGCAACGTGGCGCTCGGGTCGACCGCCTTGAGCGCGTCCATCACCTGCGAGCTCTGCTGCGCCGAGGTCTGGCCCTTCTGGACCGGCAGGCGGATCTGGACGTCGCGCGAGGTGCCGAAGTTCTGCACCTGGACTTCGGGGTAGCCGCGCTTGCCGATCGTCTCGCGCACCTGGCCGACGTCGACCGACTGCTGGTAGGCGACCTCCATCACCGTGCCGCCGGTGAATTCGACCGACAGGTGGAGCCCGCGATGGAACAGGAAGAACACCGCCAGCGCGAAGGTGGCGAACGAGATGATGTTCAGCACCAGGGCATGGCGCATGAACGGGATGGTCTTGTGGATGCGGAAGAATTCCATGGCGCTCGCCCCTTATTTCGCTTCGACCACCGCGGTGCCTGCACCGGCTACCGGTTCGGTCTTGGGCCGCCACACGGTGCCGATCGACACGCTCTTGAGCTTCTTCCTGCCGCCGTACCAGAAGTTCACCAGTCCGCGCGAGAAGAACACGGCCGAGAACATCGAGGTGACGATGCCGATGCAGTGCACCACCGCGAAGCCCCGCACCGGACCGGAGCCGAAGGCCAGCAATGCGACGCCGGCGATCAGCGTGGTCACGTTCGAGTCGAGGATGGTGCCCCAGGCGCGTTCGTAGCCGGCGTGGATGGCCGCCTGCGGCGAGGCGCCGGTGCGCAGTTCTTCCCGCACGCGCTCGTTGATCAGCACGTTGGAATCGATCGCGACGCCGATGGCCAGCGCCATGGCCGCGATGCCGGGCAAGGTCAGCGTGGCCTGCAGCATCGACAGGATCGCCACCAGCAGCATCAGGTTGACCGCCAGCGCGATCGAAGAGAACAGGCCGAACAGCGCGTAGTACGCGCACATGAACGCCATGATGGCCAGGAAGCCGTACATGACGCTCTTGAAGCCCTTCTCGATGTTGTCCGCGCCCAGGCTGGGGCCGATGGTGCGCTCCTGGATGATCTCCATCGGCGCGGCCAGCGAGCCCGCGCGCAGCAGGAGCGCGAGGTCGTTGGCCTCGACCACGTTCATCGAGCCCGAGATCTGGAAGCGGTTGCCGAGCTCGCCGTTGATCGACGGGGCGGTGAGCACCTCGCCCTTGCCCTTCTCGAAGATCAGCATCGCCATGCGCTTCCTGAAGTTGTCGCGGCTCACGTCGCGCATGATCCGCCCACCCTTGGCGTCCATCGTCAGGTCGACCTTGGGCTGCTGGGTCTGGGAGTCGAAGCCGGGTTGCGCGTCGGTGAGGTTCTCGCCGGTGACGAGCACCTGCTTCTTCACGATCACCGGGCGGCCCTGGCGATCGAGGAATCGCTCGGAGCCGAACGGCACCGGTCCGGCGCCGGTCTCGGCGGCACGGCCTTCGGTGGTCTCGTCGACCATGCGCATCTCCAGCGTCGCGGTGCGCCCGAGGATGTCCTTGGCCTTGGCGGTGTCCTGCACGCCCGGCAGCTGCACGACGATGCGGTCGAGGCCCTGCTGCTGGATCACCGGCTCGGCCACGCCGAGTTCGTTGATGCGGTTGTGCAGCGTGGTGATGTTCTGCTTGAGGGCGGCGTCCTGCAGGCGGCGCGCGGCCTCGGGCTTGATGCTGGCGACCAGCCTGAAGTCGCTGCCCTGCTGGCCGTCGGTCGTGCTCAGGTCGGCGAACTGGTCCTGGACCAGACGCTTGGCGGCTTCCAGGGCGGCGGCGTCGCGGAACGTGACCTCGATGGTCTGGCCGTTGCGGTTGACCGCGCTGCCGCGAATGTTCTTGTCGCGCAGGGCGGTGCGCAGGTCGCTGGCGAAGGATTCGGCGCGCTTGTCGATCGCGCCCTTCATGTCGACCTGCAGCAGGAAGTCGACGCCGCCGCGCAGGTCGAGACCGAGGTACATGGGATAGGCGTGCAGCGCCGTCAGCCAGGCCGGCGAGCGCGACACGAGATTCAGGGCGACGACGTAGTTCGGGTCGTTCGCATCCGGCACCAGCGCGCGCTGGAGCACGTCGCGCGCCTTGAGCTGCTCGTCGGTGGAGGAGAAGCGGGCGCGGACGGAGCCGGCGTCGAGCGTGAGCACGTCCGGCGTCAGGCCGCCGGCCTTGAGCGCCTCGGCCACGCGCGTCTGCATGGCCGCGTCGATCCGGCCGGCCGCCTTGGCCGACGAGACCTGTACCGCGGGCGCCTCGCCGAAGAAATTAGGCAGGGCGTAGACGAGCCCCACCAGCAGCACGACCACGAGGATCGCGTATTTCCAGACCGGATATCGGTTCATTCAATCACCTGTTCGTGAAACACCGCGGAACTGGCTTTGGCAGGCCGCTGGTGTTGCCCCCGGTAGGGGGTAGGCGAAGCGGACACGACGTGCCGCGCAGCCTGGGGGCGAGCCTCTTTACTTGATCGCGCCCTTGGGCAGGACCTGGATCACCGACGTGCGCTGGACCTTGATTTCCACGCCGTTAGCGATCTCCAGGCCCAGGTACTGGTCGCCCAGCGACGTGATGCGACCCAGCATGCCGCCGGAGGTGGCGACCTCGTCGCCCTTGGCCAGGGCCTCGATCATGGCGCGTGCTTCCTTCTGGCGCTTCATCTGCGGCCGGATCATGACGAAGTACAGCACCACGAACATGAGCACCAGCGGCAGCATGCCGCCAAGCGACGACATGAGATCGCCACCCGTCGACGTGGCGGCGGCCGGTGCGGCCTGGGCGAAAGCAGAGGAAATGAACAAGAGATGTCTCCAGCAGAAGAGAGAAGTGGACGCGGGACGAAGGGTCCGTGCGATGCATCCGCTGCACGGACGGGGAGCATCGACGCCCGACCGTCGCCGCGCGCGGCAACCGGCCATTGTATTCGTCGCCTCCGGCGAAGGCAGCGAGTAAGCCGGCTGGAAATCTAGGGATTCCTCTGGAACATGCGCACCGATGGATGCAGGTTCGACGGCTTCGCGCCGGAATATAAAAATGTTGCGAGGTGCCCCGTCGCGAATGAGGAGGGAGGAGGAGGAGAGTCGCTCCGGGATTTCGATCGAACGATGGGTCCGAAAGACCTCGCAACATGTAAACCGTGAGGATGTCGTGCATCCAGGCCGATATGAGCGCTGCTTCCGAATCGCGGTTCCCGGCCGAAAACCCCTCATTTGTGTCGAATTGATTCGGCGTAGAACATCGGCATGTCCCTCCGGAGCACGGGAAAAGCCGCCCTCCAGGGCTCAAAGCGAATTAGGCTGACGCTCAACCAGCAGCCCCGGTCGTCCGCGAACCTTTCAACCAGGGTCATATTTGGAGTTCACAATTCGTTCCGACGTGGCGGAGAATCGCCAGCCCAAGAAAGACGCCATGCTCTACCCCGAACTTTTCAGACAACTCGAATCCGTCCGCTGGGACATGGACAAGGACATCCCGTGGCAGTCCTTCGACGGCACGAAGCTGTCGGACGAACAGGCGCAGACGATCAAGATGAACGCCATCACCGAGTGGGCCGCGCTGCCCGCCACGGAGATGTTTCTGCGGGACAACCGCCACGACAGCGATTTCTCGGCCTTCATGTCGATCTGGTTCTTCGAGGAGCAGAAGCATTCGCTGGTGCTCATGGAGTACCTCAAGCGCTACAGCCCGCAGCACGTGCCGACCGAGCAGGAACTGCACGAGATCCGTTTCGACTTCGATCCGGCGCCGCCGCTCGAGACGCTGATGCTGCATTTCTGCGGCGAGATCCGCCTGAACCACTGGTATCGCCGCGCGGCCGAATGGCACACCGAGCCGGTCATCAAGCACATCTACACCACGCTGAGCCAGGACGAGGCCCGCCACGGCGGCGCCTACCTGCGCTACATGAAGCGCGCGATGGAGAAGTTCGGCGACGAGGCGCGCGCCGCGTTCACCAAGGTCGGCGTGCTCATGGCTAGCGCCCGGCGCACGGCCCAGGCACTGCACCCGACGAACCTGCACGTGAGCAAGGCGCATTTCCCGAACGACACGATCCAGAGCCGCATGCCCGACCCGGACTGGCTCGAACACTGGCTGGATCACCAGATCAAGTTCGACGCGGCCTGGGAAACCAAGGTCGGCGAGCGCATCCTGCACAACCTGAGCCTGCTGATGGACCGCAGCTTCAAGTCGGTGCAGGAGCTCAACCGCTACCGCAAGGAACTCGCATCCTCGCTCGGCCCCAAGCCGGAATACCAGGGCGCCTGATCGATCCGGGTACGCGCCCGGTCGTCAGCGGCGCTCGACAACCATCGGCGCGATGCCGAGCGTCTCGCGCACTTGGGATACGGCGCCGATCGCCGCATCGCGCGACGGAAACGGTCCGGCCTGCAGACGGTTGGTACCGCTCTCGCTGAAGACCCGCAGCTGCGACGCGAGCGACGGCAGGCCGCTCGCCGCCCTGGCCCTGAGGCCTTCCGCGCCTTCGCGCTCGCGGAAAGCCCCGAGTTGCACCCAGAAACCCGCGACGCTCTCTGACGGCACTGGCAATCCGGACGCCGCAGCGGCGGACGCAGCCGCGCCCGAGGACGCCGGATTCACCAACGCCGCGTCGGCCCAGGGATCGTCTCTGGCGCCCGGGGAACGCGCTGTGCCGGACGTCGACGCGGTCGCGGACGCGGCCATCGGCGGC
>JAKONL010000010.1 GCA_022701965.1 Burkholderiaceae bacterium
CTCGAACTTGCTCAGGCCCTGCTTGCTGATATCGCCAAGCCGGTGCGCCAACGCCTCCAGACTCAGGCCCCTCAACACGCGAGCGCGTCGAATGCGGTTGTGCATCATGGTGGACTCCTTAGTTGACAGATTCTACAGACGTGTAGTTTTTGTCACCCTCTGAGTCAAAGCCGGCATCGTGGTTCCGGCCAAGCTGCGGCGGCTCGGCCGAGTCGCCTCAGGCGCTCTTGCGCCGTGCAGCTTCCATCTCCAACGCCTTCTTGCTCGTCTTGATGATCGACCCGCGCGCCGCGATGCCGCCGTCGATCGTCACCACCGTCCCGGTGATGTAGGCCGCGTGCGGCGACGCCAGGAACAGCATCAGTTCCGCCACTTCCTCGGCTTCGGCCGGCCGTCCGCCCGGATACTGCACGAAGAGTTCCTTCCAGCGGCTCTCGTCGCCGAAGCTGTCGACGGCGCGGCGCTTCATGAGCTTGACCATGCGGTCGGTCGACACCGGCCCGGGGTTCACGCCCACCACGCGGATGCCGTCGTCCAGGCTTACGCCGCCGAGGGCGCGCGTGAAGGCCATCACGGCGGCGTTACCGGTGGAGCCGGCGATGTAGTTGGCGTCCCAGTTCTCGCCGGAGTTGCCGATGTCGTTGACGATCACGCCGTGGCCGATGCGCTTCATGCGCGCGTAGACGTACTGCGTGAGCTCCATGTAGCCGAGCACCTTGAGCGCGAAGCCGCGGCGCACCACCTCGAAGTCGAGCGACTCGATCGGGCCGGCCGGGATGTCGCCGGCGTTGTTGACCAGGATGTCGACGTCGCCGACCGCCTCGTCGAGCGCGCGCATCGCCCCGGGCGCCGACAGGTCCATCGGATGCACGGTCACGCGCACGCCGTGGGCCGCGGTGATCTCGGCCTTCGCGGCGTCGAGCGCGGCGCCGTCGCGCGCGGCCAGGTGCAGGTGGCAGCCGGCTTCGGCGAAGGCGCGCGCGGCGGCCAGGCCGATGCCCTTGGAGGCGCCGGTGATGAGGGCGGTCTGGCCCTTCAGGTCGAGAGTGATCATGGAGTGGCTGCTGGAAGGTGACGTGGAAAGGGGAAGGAGGACGACGGCCTCAGGCCGTGGGCAGGTGGGCCGAGATGGCGGCGATCAGGTCGACCATGTCGTCCTGCAGCAGCGTGACGTGGTCGGCCGCCGAGGCGAAGGCGGCGTCGGCGTCGTTGCGCTCGATGGCCTCGATGATGGCCAAGTGCTCGCCGATGGTCGCGGCCATGCGGCCGGGCTGGAAGGTGACGTGGCGGCGGTAGACGCCCACGCGCTTCCTCAGCGTGCGGGTCTGCTCGGCCAGGTAGCTGGTGTTCGAGGCGTCGTAGAGCGCGTCGTGGAACTCGCGGTTCACTTCGTAGAAGCGCTCGTGGTCGGCGCTCACCAGCAGTTCGCTCAGCTGCACGTGGATGCGGCGCATCTGCGCGCGCTGCGCCCCGTTGGCGCGCCGCGCGGCGTACTTGGCGCACAGGCCTTCCATCACCGCCATCATCTGGAACATCTCGATGAGCACCGGCAGCGAGATGGTGGCGACGCAGGCGCCCTGCGGGCCGCGCAGGTCGACCAGCCCGTTGCCGGCCAGCGCCTTCAGGGCTTCGCGCAGCGGCGTGCGGGACACCTGGAAGCGCGCGACCAGTTCGGCCTCGTCGAGCCGCGTTCCGGGCTTGAGCGCGCCGCTGACGATCAGGCCTTCGAGGGTTTCCTGAAGCTCGTCGGCGAGCGTCACGGATTTCTCGCGGGCACGGTCGCGCGGCGTTCGCGTGGTCGGGGTGGAGTCGGGGATGTCGCTGGAAATCGTCATGGTGGTTTCGGTCGTGGCTTCGTTCGCAGGGCCGACGACCTCGAAGCAGTATCCATGCCACCCAAAATACAGAAACGTGCTTTCTGTATGCACCAAATGCCGGCACCGCGCACTTCGGGTGCATGAAGCGCATTCAATCCAGGCACCGGACCATACGGAACGGCCCGAAATGCATGGCACAGCTCGTGCTCTATGCCTGTCGATGACCTCCAACTCCTCCCTCCGCCCGTTCGAGCAACGCAACGCCTACTTCGACCGCCTCTGCCACACGCCCGGCCTGATGTGGCTCGGCCAGAACACCAACCACTTCGAGCCGCATCCGTCGGTGATCGACGCGGTGGTCGCGGCGCTCAAGGACGGCAGCTACCACGCCTACGCGCCGCCGGCCGGCTTCGAGGAACTGCGCCGCCTGATCGTCGAGGACGCGGGCGTGCCCGGTGCGTCGGCCTTCGTCACCGACGGCGCGGTCGAGGCGCTCTACAACGTCTGCAGCAACATCTGCGAACCCGGCACCGACTTCGTCACCACCGACCCCAGCTGGGCCTGGCCGATGCACTTCGCGCGCAAGGCCGGCGCCCACGTGGTCGAGCTCCCCATCTACGACGCCGCGCAGGGCTACATGCTCACGGCGGCGCAACTGCGCGCGGCCGTCGGCCCGAAGACGCGCGTGATCTACCTGGTCGACCCCAACAACCCGCTGGGCACCTGCCACACCGCCGACGAGATCCGCGAGATCGCCGACATCGCGCGCTCGGTCGACGCCTACCTGATCCACGACGCGACCTACTCGCAGTTCGCCGAGGGCTTCGCGCCGGCCTTCAACTTCTATCCCGAAAAAAGCATCGTCACCTACAGCTTCTCGAAGTGGCTCGGCCTGGCCGGCATGCGCCTGGGCGCGGTGCTGGCCAACCCCGACATCATCGAGATGATCGCCAACGCCCCGCCGAACAACCTGGGCAGCAACGTGCTGTCGCAGCGCGCGGCCATCGCCGGCCTGAAGAGCAAGGCCGAGTGGTTCCCCGGCATCGTCGAGCGGTTGCGCTCCAACCAGGCGGCGGTGTTCGAGGCGGTGTCGCGCATTCCGGGCCTGCACATTCCGGTCTACCCGTCGCATGCCAACCTGCTGGTGATCGAGACCGTCGACGCCGGCATCCGGCCCGAGGCGCTGGTCGCGGCCTACCAGGCCGAGGGCATCATGATCCGCCAGGGCACCTACCACACCAAGCGCTTCGGCGAGCGCTTCGTCAAGGTGAGCCTGACGGTACCCGAGGCCTGGGCGAACCGCTTCTGCGAACTGCTGCCGGCAATGGTCGAGCGCGCCCGCACGCTGCCCGTCACCGACGCCCAGTTCTGAAGATCGGGAGCGATACCACCATGCCCTACCTGAACGCCCGCGACGGCACCCGCCTGTACTACGAGGAAGCCGGCTCCGGCACGCCGATCGTCTTCGTGCACGAGTTCGGCGGCGACGGCCGCAGCTGGGAGCCGCAGATGCGGCATTTCACGCGCCGCTACCGCTGCATCAGTTTCTGCGCCCGCGGCTATCCGCCTTCGGACGTGCCCGACGACGTCGAGCGCTATTCGCAGGCCATCGCCGCCGACGACATCGCCGACGTGATCGACGGCCTGGGCATCGACAGCGCGCACGTCGTCGGCCTGTCGATGGGCGGCTTCTCGACGCTGCACTTCGGGCTGCGCTACGCGACACGCGCGCGCTCGCTGGTGGTCGCCGGCGCGGGCTACGGCGCCGAGAAGCAGCACGAGGACTACTTTCGCAACGTGTCGCTCGAGGTGGCGCGCAAGTTCGAGGAGATCGGCGCGGTCGAGTTCGCCAAGATCTATTCGACCGCGGCCTCGCGCATCGTCTTCCAGGTGAAGGACCCGCGCGGCTGGCAGGAGTTCGCGACGCAGCTCGCCGAGCATTCCGCCATCGGTTCGGCGCGCACCATGCAGGGCGTTCAGGCGAGGCGCCCGTCGATCTACGACCTGGAGGCAGAGCTGAAGGCGATGCAGGTGCCCACGCTGGTGATCGTCGGCGACGAGGACGACCACTGCCTGCAGCCCGGCATCTTCCTGAAGAAGACGGTTCCCGCCAGCGGCCTGCTGGTGCTGCCCAAGACCGGCCACACGCTCAACATCGACGAGCCGGCGCTGTTCAACCAGTTCGTCGGCGACTTCCTGGCGACGGTCGAGCAGGGCAAGTGGCTGCCGCGCGATCCGCGCTCGGCGCCGGCCGAGATCATGAAGACGAGCTGAGCGATACATGACGACGCCCGCACTTCCCTCCTCCTTCGTCAGCGAAGCGCGCCTGTGGCAGCGCCACGCCGACATGGCGCGCTTCGGCGCCACCGCGGCTGGCGGCGTGAACCGCCAGGCGCTCTCGGCCGAGGACGCGCAGGCGCAGGCCGAGCTGGTGCGCTGGGGCGAGGCCCTGGGCCTCGCGGCCCGCCGCGACGCCATCGGCAACCTGTTCCTGCGCCTGCCCGGCAGCGACCCCGACGCGGCACCGGTGCTCAGCGGCTCGCACCTCGACAGCCAGCCGACCGGCGGGCGCTTCGACGGCGTCTTCGGCGTGCTGGCCGCGTTCGAGGCGGTGCAGGCGATCCGCGAGGCCGGCATCGTGCCGGTGCATC
>JAKONL010000021.1 GCA_022701965.1 Burkholderiaceae bacterium
GCTCGAAGAACACGCCCGGCGAACGGTGGAGCTGCGACACGATGACGCGCTCGGTGCCGTTGATGATGAACGAGCCCTTCTCGGTCATGAGCGGCACTTCGCCCATGTAGACCTCCTGCTCCTTGACTTCCTTGACCACCTTGGACTGCGAGGTCGACGACTCGCGGTCGTAGATGATCAACTGGACCTTGGCGCGCACGGCCGAGGCGAAGGTCAATCCGCGGGTCTGGCACTCGCGCACGTCGAACGCCGGCTTCGCCAGGTTGTACTCGAGGAACTTCATCTCGACGAAACCGTTGTGCGAGACGATCGGGAAGGCGGCGGTGAACGCGGCCTGCAGTCCGTCGATGGTGCGCTTGGTCGGAGCGATGCCGGCTTGCAGGAACGCGGTGTACGCATCCTTCTGCATTTGCAGGAGGTAGGGAATCTCAACGACGCTGTCGCGGTTACCGAAATTCTTTCGGATGCGCTTGCGTTCGGTGTAGCTGTAGGTGGACGTTTGGGCCATGCGAGCTCCGGAGCTTGATATCTTCAACGACTTGTCAGCGGCGCTCTCGCGCCTCTGCTTGGCGGCTGGCCACTACCAGCCGTTGGCGGACGGCGATGCGTTGCACATCGCCCGAACCAAGGGGTCTTCTGCAGTCGGGGTCAGAAAACACTCAGAAACAGTCTTTTCCAGACCGATTTTGGGTGCGCTCTGAAAGCGGCAAAGGCTGGAGGGCCTTTCCAGGCACCTCCAGCCCTTTAGAGGGACCGAATTACTTCAGTTCCACCTTGGCGCCGGCATCTTCCAGCTTCTTCTTGGCAGCTTCGGCGTCAGCCTTGGACAGGCCTTCCTTGACGGCCTTGGGAGCGGCTTCGACCAGGTCCTTGGCTTCCTTGAGGCCCAGGCCGGTGATTTCGCGCACGGCCTTGATCGCCGAAACCTTGTTCGCGCCAGCTTCCATCAGCATGACGTTGAATTCGGTCTGCTCTTCGGCGACCGCAGCAGCGGCACCGCCGCCACCGCCGGCCGGAGCCGACATCGCTGCGGCGCTCACGCCGAACTTCTCTTCGATGGCTTTCACCAGTTCGTTGAGTTCCAGGACCGTCATGCTGTCGAGCGCGGTCAGAAATGCGTCTTTATCGAATGCCATTTTTGTTTCCTAACAATTGGGTTGAAATGTTCAAACGCAAGCCGGCTCAGGCGGGCTGCGCTTCGGCCGGAGCCGATGCATCGGTTGCTGCTTCGCCGCCGCCGCGCTTCTCGGCCAGCGCCGCGAGAACGCGGGCCGTACGGGAAATCGGGGACTGCATCAAGCCCAGCAATTGCGCCAGCAACACTTCCTTCGAAGGGATGTTGGCCAGTTGCTTCACGCCGTTCACGTCCAGGGTCTTGCCACCGAAGGCGCCACCGCGAATCACCAACTTGTCGTTGGTCTTCGCGAAATCGGCCACCACTTTCGCGGCAGCCACGGCGTCGACGGAAAAACCGTAGATCAGCGGACCGGTCATCTGGTCGCCCAGGACCTCGAATGCGCTACCGGCGACAGCACGGCGTGCCAGCGTGTTCTTCAACACGCTGAGCGTCACGCCCTGGCTGCGCGCGGTATTGCGCAATTTGGTCATGTCGGCAACCGTGATGCCACGGTATTCCGCCAGAACGAGCGTTTGAGCTTGGGCGGCGAGGCTGGTCACGTCGGAAATGACCGCTTCTTTCTCACTGCGATTCAGACTCAAGGTCTACTCCTTTTGATGTGCTCTTCGACCGGGGTCTCGGAGCACGCTTCATGCAGCGACCAACTGTTTCGGAAACTCGGATTCCTTGCAGCGGGATCGCCATCTGCGCTGGTGATTCCGGAAGAATCGATTAAGTGCAAAGAACTGCACGCCAGCGGTCTTGGATGGCCCGGCACGAAGCGTCCGAGGACGCCGCCATACCGGCCCACCACATCGCCACGTCCCGGAAGGCATGGCAAATTCTTCAGGTCAGACCTGCGCGATCGACTGCGTGTCGACGCGGACACCCAGACCCATGGTCGACGACACCGCGACCTTGCGCAGGTACACACCCTTGCTCGTCGCCGGCTTGGCCTTGACCAGGGCATCGATCAGCGCAGCCAGGTTGCCCTGCAGCTTGTCGGTATCGAACGAACGACGGCCGATCGTGCCGTGCACGATGCCTGCCTTATCGACACGGAACTGGACCTGACCGGCCTTCGCGTTGCGGACGGCCTGCGCCACGTCCGGCGTCACGGTACCGACCTTCGGATTGGGCATCAGACCGCGCGGACCGAGAATCTGGCCGAGCGTACCGACGACGCGCATGGCGTCCGGCGCTGCGATCACGACGTCGAAGGGCATGTCGCCCGCCTTGACCATCGCGGCCAGATCGTCCATGCCGACGATGTCGGCACCGGCGGCCTTGGCTTCTTCGGCCTTGGCGCCCTGGGCGAACACGGCCACGCGCTTGGTCTTGCCGGTACCGTTCGGCAGCACGACGGCGCCACGAACGACCTGGTCCGACTTCTTCGCGTCGATGCCCAGCTGCACGGCCACGTCGATGGACTCATCGAACTTGGCGGTAGCGGCTTCCTTCACAAGCCCGATGGCGTCGACCAGTGCGTACAGCTTGTTGCTGTCGACCTTGCC
>JAKONL010000036.1 GCA_022701965.1 Burkholderiaceae bacterium
CGGCGGCTGGCGCGGCTGCCGGTGCCCGAGATCGGCGCCGATCCCGCCGCGGCCGACGCCCTGCCGCCGGCGGCCGTCGCGGCGAAGACGCACCCCGGGACACCGGCGGACGACGCGGCCCCGCTGATCCGGGTCCAGGGCCTCGCGCGCGAATTCGATCTCTCGGCCGGCTGGCTCGTGCGCACGCTGGCGCGGCAGCCGAAGAAGGTGCTCCGCGCGGTCGACGACGTGCATTTCGACATCCCGCGCGGCGGCACCTTCGGGCTGGTCGGCGAGTCGGGCTCGGGCAAGTCGACCGTGGCGCGGATGATCGCCGGCCTCACGAAGCCCACGGCCGGCCGCGTGCTGTTCGACGGCATCGACCGCTGGGGCGGCGCGGCGCAAACCGCTGCGCTGCGCCGCCGTTTCCAGATGATCTTCCAGGATCCGTACGCGAGCCTGAACCCGCGCTGGCGCGTCGACCGCCTGATCGCCGAGCCGGTCGAGGTGCTGGGCCTGGCCGGCAGCGCCGACGAGACCGCCGCGCGCGTGGCCGAGGCGCTGCGCCGCGTGCGCATGTCGCCCGACGACGGCCGCAAGTACCCGCACCAGTTCTCCGGCGGGCAGCGCCAGCGCATCGCCATCGCGCGCGCCCTCGCGAGCCAGCCGGAATTCATCGTCTGCGACGAGCCGACCTCCTCGCTCGACGTCTCGGTGCAGGCGCAGGTGCTCAACCTCATGCGCGACCTGCAGGACGAGTTCGGCCTGACCTACCTGCTGATCAGCCACAACCTCGCCGTCATCCGCCACATGTGCGACCACGTCGGCGTGATGCAGCGCGGAAGACTGGTCGAGCAGGGCGAGGCCGGGGCGGTGCTGGATGCACCGCAGCATGCCTACACGCGCGAGCTGATGGCGGCGGTGCCGGACCCGCGGGCGGTGCGGGTCAGCAGCAGCTGAATTGCTCCGTCGACCCGTATTAGGCTGAGCGCATCACTCCCCGGCTTCGCGCAGCGTCGACTCCAGTTCCCTGCGCAGTTCTTCGCGTTCGGGCAGATAGAGCTGATATTTTTGAACGAACAGCTGACTGTTGAGGTTGTATGTCGCGTACTCGACCAGCAGTTCGTCCTTGTTTCTGCTCAAGATGATGCCAATGGGCGGGTTGTCACCCTCGCCATTTTCCTCGTTGGCAAAGTAACCCAGGTACATGTTCATCTGGCCGATGTCCTGGTGCTGCACCTCACCAAGCTTCAAATCGATAAGCACGAAGCAGCGCAGGATGCGATGGTAGAAAACCAGGTCGACCTTGTAGTGTCGGTTGTTCAGCGTAATGCGGTACTGGCGCCCGACATACGTGAAACCTTTACCCAACTCCAGCAGAAATTGTTGAAGGTGGTCGCACAGCAGCGTTTCGAGTTGGGTCTCCGAAACCTGCCACGGTTCGGATATCTTGAGAAATTCGAAAACATAGGGTTCGCGCAGCAGATCGGCAGGTTGTTCGACCACTTGTCCTTCACTGGCTAGCTTGAGAATGCCCGCCTTGTCCCTGCTGGCGGCCAGTCGCAGGAACAGCGCGCTTTCTTTCTGCCGAATCAATTCACGCACCGACCATTTTTCGGTGACGCTCTGCTGCTCGTAGAAACTGCGTTCGAGCGGATCGTCGATCTTGAGTAGTTCCACGACATGCGACCAACTCAATTGGTGCGACAGCGTCGCACCTTTCGGATACAGGAGGTAGAACTGGCGAATGCGGATCAAGTTGCTCCGCCCAAAACCCTTTCCATGCCGCAGCGTGAGGTCACGCGCAAGTTGCTCGATCAACGCCTTGCCGTACTCGGCGCGCACCTGACCATCCTGCTCGAATTCGACGATGTGCCTGCCGACCTGCCAGTAGGTCGCCAGCAGCGCACGGTTCACTTCGCGCACCGCCTGGATACGGCCGTCGGTGAATGCGTTCCCGATCTGCGCGAGCAGTCGGGAGTAATCAGGACGAGTGCCTAAATCCATTCTTCCGTCGTACGGTTGGCCGAAAGACGCGCGGCGATTTGGATTCAGGCGTCGTCTGCAGCGTCGGCGCAGCGCTGGATCTCCACCGTCGAATGCACGATCTCCTCGTGCATCGAGAACTGCGCCCTCACCTCGTCGGCGCCGAGCGTCGGCGAGTGCGTGACCACCGTCAGCGCGCACGAATACGCGTTGCGGCCGACGCGCCAGACGTGCAGGTCGGCCACGCGCGTGTGCGAGTCGGCCAGGCCGTGCTCCACGCCCTCGCGGATCTCCTCGACCACCGGATGGTCCATCTCGCGGTCGAGCAGCACGCGGCCGGTCTCCAGCAGCAGGCCCCGTGCCCAGTTGGCGACCAGCACCGCGCCGACGATGCCCATCGCCGGGTCGAGCCACGACCAGCCGTAGATGAGCCCGCCGATCAGCGCCGCGATGGCGAGGACCGACGTGGCGGCATCGGCGAGGACGTGGAGGTAGGCGGACTTGAGGTTGAGGTCGGGTGCCGCCTCGTGCGCAGGATGATCGTGGCCATGCGCATGCGCATGCGCATGCGCATGCCCGTGGCCGTGGCCGTGCCCATGGCCGTGGCCGTGGGCGTGGTGCGCGTTGCCCAGCAGCCGCGCGCAGATCAGGTTGACGACCAGGCCGAAGCCCGCCACGGCGATGGCTTCCCGGTAGAGGATCGGCTCGGGCGACCACAGCCGCTCCAGGGAGCCGACCACCATCAGCGCCGCCACGCCGAGCAGGAACAGCGCGCTGGCGAAGCCCGCCAGCACCTCGATCTTCCAGGTGCCGAACGCGAAGCGCGGGTCGCTCGCATGGCGCCGCATCGCACCGTAGGCGAACGCGCTCAGGCCGATCGCGAACGCGTGCGAGCTCATGTGCCAGCCGTCGGCCAGCAGTGCCATCGAGTTGAACCACCAGCCCGCGCCGATCTCGACCAGCATCGTCGCGGCGGTGATCCACATCACGAGGCGCGTGCTGCGCTCGGCGCGGTGGCTGTCGGTGTCGAAGCGGTGGGTGTGCTGCCAGCCGCTCAGGTCGTGGGTGTGCATGGAGTGGCTCCGGGTGACGATTCGATCCGGGAATCAGGTCGCGAACATGTCACCGTCGCGGCTCGGCGGCGCGATGCCCATGTGCCGATACGCCGCCAGCGTGGCGATGCGCCCGCGCGGCGTGCGCTGGAGGTAGCCCTGCTGGATCAGGTAGGGCTCGATCACGTCCTCGATGGTGTCGCGTTCCTCGCCGATGCTCGCGGCGATGTTGTCCAGGCCGACCGGGCCGCCGTCGAAGCGCAGGATCACGGCCTCGAGCAGCTTCCGGTCCATCAGGTCGAAGCCCTGCGGGTCGACGTCGAGCATCGCCAGCGCCCTGTTCGCGATGTCCTCGGTGATGCGGCCCTGGCCCTTGACCTGCGCGTAGTCACGCACGCGGCGCAAGAGGCGGTTGGCGATGCGCGGCGTGCCGCGCGAGCGCCGTGCGATCTCGAAGCCGCCGGCCGCGTCCATCGGCACCTTGAGCAGGCCGGCACTGCGCGTGACGATGCGCGA
>JAKONL010000074.1 GCA_022701965.1 Burkholderiaceae bacterium
CGGCCTTGGCCGCGGCGTCCTTGGCCTTGGGTGCGTTGCGCTGGTTGTACTGGTCGGTGCCGGCGGTCGAATAGAACGGCGAGCCCTTCGGGAAGTGGTTGCCCTCGGCGACGAAGAAGCGCGTGTCGCCGAAGCCGGCGGCCAGCATCTCGCCCTCGCCCAGCGCGATCTGGATCGCCTGGCGCATCGGCTGGCTGGCGGCAACGCCTTCCTTGGTGTTGAGCACCAGGTACGGAAAGCCGAAGGCCGGCGTCATGATCGGCACGGTCTTGCCGGCAGCCTTCTCAAGCCGCGTGAGCGCCTCGACCGGCAGCAGGTCGGCGAAGTCGTACTGGCCGGCCAGCGCGCCCTCGACGCGGGTGCTGGCGTTGGGCACCGGCACGAAGCGCAGTTCTTCGATGGAAGCCTCGCGCTTGCCGCCGTAGCCGTTGGCCGGT
This sequence comes from Burkholderiaceae bacterium, assembly GCA_022701965.1. The sequence goes on from JAKONL010000074.1 coordinate 438, forward strand.
TCCTTGCGCGCGCTGTACTTGTCGAAGCGGCCGAGCAGCACGTATTGGTCGGGCTTGCGTTCCTTGAAGCGGTACGGGCCGGTGCCGACGAAATCCTTCAGCGGCGTCGCGATCGACTCCTTGGCCATGATGGCCGCCATGCCGCTCGGCAGCGCGAGTTGGGCCGGCAGCGGCGCATACGGCTCTTTCAGGACCAGCGTGACGGCCAGCGGACCCGCGGCCTTCAGGCTGTCCACGACCTTGCCCAGCGCCTTGCCGCGCGGCGACTGCTCGATCCAGCGCTGCAGGCTGGCGACGACGTCGTCGGCGTTGAGTTCGCGGCCGCTGTGCAGCATCACGCCCTTGCGCAGCGCGATGGTGTAGGTCTTGCCGTCGGCGGAGATCTTCGGCATCGACTCGGCCAGCATCGGCACCACGTTCCACTTGGCATCGAAGGTGTAGAGCGGCTCGTAGACGTGCTGCATGATCGTTCCGACCAGGTCGGCGGTCGACGCCATCGGGTCGAGCGTCTGCGGCTCGGCGACCATCGCCAGCGTGGCGAAGGTGCGCGGCGTCTGCGCCTGCGCGAAGGGCGCGGCGAGCGGCAGCGCGGCGCTCAGGGCGACGGCTGCAACGGCGCCGAACAGGTTGCGCCTGCCGGCGTGCGACGGCGAGGGCAGGCTGCGGGAAAAGGCGTTGCGGAACATCGGGCGGGACATGGAAAGCTCCTTCGTCGATCGGATCGGGTGAAATTAATTTTCTTTGGCCGCGACTCTGAAGCATCAAACATGCCAAATCATGAGGGAAAACCCTGGATGTGCAAGAAGTTGCTGAAATAGAATTTCACTCTGCCTCTTCTCAACTCCAGGAATCCGTCATGACGCTCGAATATTTCGGCAACCCGCCTACCGCTTCCGACCGCCAGGTGCGGCCGTTCTCCCCGGCCGTGCGCGCCGGCGATTTCATCTATGTCTCGGGACAGGTGCCGGTGAACGCCGAGGGCGAGCTGGTCGTCGGCGGCATCGAGGCGCAGACGCGCCAGGTGATGGAGAACATCTCGGCGGCCCTGGCACTGGCCGGCGCGACCTTCGACGACGTCTGCAAGTCGAACTGCTGGCTGCAGGACGCGCGCGACTTCGGTGCGTTCAACCGCGTCTACATGAGCTATCTGGGTGCGGGCCGGCCGGCGCGCTCGACGACCGAGGCGCGGCTGATGATCGACGCGCGGGTCGAGGTCGACGTGATCGCGTACAAGCCCCGGGCCTGAGCGCCGGCGCCGCTCAGCAGCCTTCGGCGCGACCCCACAGCGGCTCCGCCTCGAAGCCGGCGATCCATCGCGGAACGTCGCCCGGCGGCAGCGGACGGGCGATGCCGTAGCCCTGGCCCAGCGTGCAGCCAAGGTCCATCAACGCGCGTCCGTGCGCCACCGATTCGACCCCCTCGGCCACCGCCTTGCGTCCGAGCCCCTGGGCCAGCAGCAGGATGCCCGCGACGATGGCCTGGTCCTCGGCACTGTCGAGCACGCCTCTGACGAAGGACTGGTCGAGCTTGAGCGCCGAGACCGGTAGCCGGCGCAGGTAGGTCAGCGACGAGTAGCCGGTGCCGAAGTCGTCCATCGTCACCGGCACGCCGAGCACCTTGCAGTCCTCGACGAAGTTCGCCGCCGTCGTGAAATCCTTGATGGCGGTGCTCTCCAGGATCTCCAGCTCCAGCACGCCCACGTGCAGTTGCGGGAACCGCGACAGGTGCGCCGACAGCGCCGCGATGAAATCGGGCTGCTGCATGTGGCGTGGACTGATGTTGACGCTGATCGACGTGGAGAGGCCCTGCGCCTGCCAGTCGGCCGCCTGCCGCAGCGCCTCGCCGATCACCCAGTCTCCGATCTGCTCGATCAGTTCGTGGTCCTCGATCAGCGGGATGAAGGACGCGGGCTGCAGCAGTCCGCGCTCGGGATGCTGCCAGCGGATCAGCGCTTCCAGGCCGATGACGTGGCCGCAACGCATGTCGACCTTGGGCTGGTAGGCGAGCCAGAACTCCTCGCGCATCAGCGCGTCGGCGATCCGCTGGCGCACGCGCATGCCCTCCTGCTCCTCCAGTGCCTGGTCGGCGTCGAAGAAATGCACCCGGCTGCCGCTCGCGCGCTTGGCGAAGAAGACCGCGTGCTGCGCATGCTGGAGCATCACCTCGGTCGGCTGCTCGCCGTAGGCCATCAGCGACACGCCGACGCTCGCGCGCACCCGCGCGAGCCGGCCCTGGAGGCGGAACGGATGCGCCAGCCGCGCCAGGATCTGCTGCAGCAGCGCCTCGCACTGCTTGCGGCTCGCGAACGACACCACCAGCGCGAATTCGTCGCCGCCCACGCGCGCGACGATCGCATCGTGCGGCACGGCCGCCTTCAGCCGACGCGCCACCTCGCGCAGCACCGCATCGCCGCCGACCGGGCCGAAACCCTCGTTGATGTCGCGGAAGCGATCGAGGTCGAGATGGAAGACGCCCAGCAGCCGCTGCGAACCCTCGCCCACGAAGCGCATCGGCAGCTCGTCCAGCGGCGGGACGCGGTTCGGGAGCCGGGTCAGCGCGTCGTGCCGCGACAGCAGGCCCAGGCGGACGGCGCGCATCTCGCTGGCGGCCTTGCCGAAGGTCCATAGCGTGCAGCCGTCCTCCATCCGCTCGCCGCGCAGGTCGACGCGCAGTTCGGTGCCGGCGCCGGTGCGCAGCGTCACGCCTTCGCAGTCGACGGCGCCGAGCACGGGCATCGCGAGGTCGCCCGGGGCCGCGTCGGCCGAGTCGGCGTCGTGCACGTGGATGTCGTCGAAAGGCATGTCGACCAGCGCGCCCACGAGATAGCCGAGCATCTGGTGCGCCTCCTCGTCGGCCCAGACGATCAGGCCGTCGCAGACCTTCAGGTGGCCCGCCGACACGCGCGGCGTCATCGGCGGCGCTCCAGTCCCTGCGAGTTGTAGTGCGTGGCCTTGTCGACGTACATCGCCTTGTCGGCGCGCGTGAGGGTGGCGTCGAGCGGCTCGCTGCCGTCGCAGGTCGCCACGCCGATCGCTAGGCTCAGCGCGTGCCCGCTGCGTCCGGCGTAGAACTGGTTGTTGAGTTCGAGCAGCGCGAGCACGCGCTCGCGCACCACCTCGGCCCCGCGCTCGTCGGTGGCGGGCAGCAGGATGGCGAACTCGTCGCCGCCCACCCGGGCGGGCCAGGCCGGGTCGTCGACCACCTTGCCGAGCACCTCGCCGACGCGCCGCAGGATCGCGTCGCCGGCGGCATGGCCCTCCTCGTCGTTGACCTGCTTGAGACCGTTGAGGTCGATCGACAGTACCGATACCGGCCACGGCCCCTTGCGCTGAAGACGGTTGAGTTCCTCGCTGTAGAAGGTGCGGTTGCGCAGCTGGGTGAGCACGTCGTGCTTGCCGAGGTATTCGAGATACGCCTCGGCCTTCTTGCGCGCCGTGATGTCCATCAGCGACACCAGCACCATGTCCCATTGGGCGAGATGGGCTTCGAGCACGTCGAACTGCATGTGGATGTTCACCAGTTCGCCGCTGAGCGAGTAGTTCACCACCTCGCGGTGCTGGAGCGTCCTGCCGGCCCACAGGTCCTGCAATTGCTCGGCGAACGACTCGCGCATCTCGCCGCGGAAGATGCGCGGAATGTTCTCCAGCAGCGTCTTCTTGTCCTTCGCGCCGAACATGCGCAGCGTCTCGCGGTTGACGTCGATCACGCGAATCTCCTGCATGCAGCGCGTGACGAAGTCCGGGTGCACCTTGAGGAAGGTGTTGAAGTCGCTGATGCCGCGCGCGCGGATGTCGTCGAGCAGGCGCTTGACGGCGCTGAAGTCCTCCACCCAGAGCGACACGGGCGAATGCTCGAACAGGTCCTGCGCGTAGGCGGCGCTCGCCTCGCGCTGACGTTCGGCGTGGACCTGCGCCGTGACGTCGTAGAGCGACACCATCACGCGATCCCAGGTGGCCTCGTGGCCCGGCAGCACGCGCACGTGCAGCTGCACGTCCAGCCGGCGGCCGTCGAGCGCGTAGTTGACGGTCCGGTTCTCGTAGCTCAGCACGCCGTTCCAGAGCTGCTCCATCTCGTGGATGAAGCGCCCGGCCATGTCGCCGCGGAAGATCGACGCGAGGCCGGCGACCAGCACTTCCTGCGTCGGTGCGGCGAAGAGCTCGAGCGTGGTCCTGTTGACGCGCAGCACCTGGAGCGCGGCCATGCACTGGGCGACCCGCTCCGGCTGGCCGTGCAGGTGGACGCCCAGATCCTCGACACCCTCGGCGCGCCAGCGGTCGAACAGCGCCCGCAGGCCGCTGAAGTCCTCCAGCCAGAGCGAGACGGGCGCCAGTTCGAACATGGCTTCGAAATCGTTGAGCACGGTGGATTCCATGGGAACGGGAGTGGTGGGGAACATGCGGCGGATCCGGGCAGCCGGCTAGGTCGAGGGCGCCGGAACGATCGTGGCGCCCACGCGCGCTCGCGTCACCCAGTTGAAGAGCGGCGTCGCGAGCAGCGTGCTGGCGATGGCCATGAGCACGAGGATCGAGAACAGGCCCTGCTGGATCACGCCGGCCGCGAGTCCGATGTTGATGATGATGAGCTCCATCAGCCCGCGCGCGTTCATCAGCGCGCCGATGGCCATCGCATCGCGGTGGCTCTCGCCGGAAGCCCGTGCCGCCGCCCAGCAGGCGATGCCCTTGCCGCCGAAAGACGCGGCGAGGATGACGAGCGCCGCCATCATGATGCCGGGCTCGAGCAGCACGGCGAGTCGCGTGTTCAGGCCCGAGTAGACGAAGAAGATCGGCAGCAGGAAGACGACGACGAAGGGCTGCAGCTGCTCGCGCAGTTTTTGCGTCAGCGCGCCGCGCGGCAGCACGGCGCCCAGCAGAAACCCGCCGAAGACCGCGTGGATGCCGATGGCGTCCATCGCGAAGGCGCTCAGCGCGAACAGCACCAGCACCACGGCCAGCAGGGTCGAGCCCAGCGGCAGGTCGGGCTTCACGTACGCGGCGAGCCGCCCGAGAAGCCGCGAGCCGACGAAGACCATGAAGAGCGCGTAGGCCGCGCCGCCGCCGATGGCGAGATAGGCACTGCCCCAGGAGCCGCCGAAGCTCGACAGCACGATCGCCAGGATGCACCAGGCCACGGCGTCGTCGACCGCCCCCGCGGTCAGCGCGAGCGTACCGAGCGACGTGCCCGCGAGCCCGCGCTCGTGGATGATGCGCGCGAGCATCGGGAAGGCCGTGATCGCGATCGCCGCGCCGAGGAAGAGCGAGGCCTCCAGCGGCTTCACCTTGGCTGCGAACAGGCCGGGTACGGTCTGCAGCCACGGCGCCAGCGCGAAGGCCAGCACGAAAGGCACCAGGATGCCCGCGACGGACACCGAGGCGGCGCTGCGGATGCGGCTCCTGAAATGGTCGGCCCGGAACTCGGTCCCGACCAGGAACATGTAGAGCCCGACGCCCAGCTGCGCGGCGACGTAGAGCATGCCCAGCGTCTCCTTGGGAAAGAGCGCGCGCTGGAGCTCGGGCAGCAGCAGCCCGAACAGCGACGGGCCGAGCGCGACGCCGGCGATCATCTCGCCCACCACCTGCGGCTGGCCCAGTTTCTGCGCCAGTCTCCCCACCAGCTGGCACACCACGATGATCACCGCGATCTGCAGGAAGAAGTAAACGGAGAGCTGGGAAGTGGGCATAGATCAGGCTGGAACGGCGCAGCCCGGCATTATCCGCGACCGTTTTCCGAAACCGTCGAATCTTCGCCGCGCAAACCGCTCTCGACCGTCGCGTGCCGCAGACGCACGCGCAGCTCGCGCTTGAGCCGCGTGTTGTCGAGACGGCGCGACTCGCCCATGAAGCTCAGGAGCGACGCGGGCAGCCGTTCCTGCGATTCGGCGCGGGAGATGCGCGGCGGACGCGCCAGGCCGTAGAGGTCGGCCGCCAGGTCGATGTAGTCGCCCATCTTCAGCTCGGTGTCGTCGCTGGCGTGGAAGACGCGCTGCGTGCCGCCGCGCCACAGCGCCGTCGCGCAGATGCGCGCGAGGTCGTCGGCATGGATGTGGTTGGTGAACACGTCGTCCTCGGCACGCAGCACGGGCGTGCCGCGCAGCAGTCTGTCGCGCGGCGTGCCGCCCTTGCGGTCGGGTGCGTAGATGCCCGGGATGCGCAGGATGCGGGTCGCGACGCCGGCACGGCCTAGCCAGCGCACCGCGCGCTCGGCATCGACGCGCCGGTGCGCGCGCGGGTTGCGCGGTGCAACGGCGCGCGTCTCGTCGATGCGCGCGCCGCCGCAGTCGCCGTAGACGCCGCTGGTCGAGCCGTAGACCAGCGCCGCAGGCAGCGTACGCAGCCGTAGCGCACGCACCAGCGCGGTCGTGCGCGTGTCGCGCCACCAGGCAAGCGCCTCGGCGCCCGGCGGCGGCGCGAGATGAAGCACCCGGTCGGCGATCCCGGCCAGGCGGCGCAGCGTCTTCGGCGCGTCGAGGTCGGCGAGCAGCGGACACAGACCGGCTTCACGCAGTTCGGCCACGCGCTCGGGCGAGGAGGTCAGCGCGATCGGCCGCACCCGGCCGCGCAGCGATCGGGCGGCGCGCATGCCCACATCGCCGCAGCCGACGATCAGGATGCGCTGGCGACGGAAGCGTGCGGGCAAGGCGCCCGGGGGATTGGCGATTGAGGGCAAAATCCGTTGTTCCCATAGAGACAGAGCCAGAGAGAGCTCCAAGAATACCCATGACCAGCGCATCGCCGTCTGCGGCCGGCTTCCAGATCACCGTCGAACCCAGCGGGCGCCACTTCGTCGCGCAGGGCGATGAAACCATCCTGGCCGCAGGCATCCGGCAGGGCATCGGCCTGCCCTACGGTTGCAAGGACGGTGCCTGCGGCTCCTGCAAGTGCCGGAAGCTCTCGGGCGAGGTCAGCCACGGCCCGCACCAGAGCAAGGCCCTGAGCGCCGAGGAGGAGCTCGCCGGCTTCGTGCTCACCTGCTGCGCCACCGCGCAGAGCGACGTGATGCTCGAATCGCGCCAGGTCACCGAGGCCGGTGCGTTCCCGATCCGCAAGATGCCCGCGCGCGTGCTGGCGCTGGCCCGGCTGTCGCACGACGTGATGCAGGTGCGCCTGCAACTGCCCGCCGGCGAACCGATGAAGTTCCATGCGGGCCAGTACATCGAATTCATCCTGCGCGACGGCGCGCGGCGCAGCTACTCGATGGCCAATGCGCCGCACACGCTGATCGAGCCCGGTGTCGGCGTCGAGATGCACATCCGCCACATGCCGGGCGGCAAATTCACCGACCATGTCTTCGGCGCGATGAAGGAGAAGGAGATCCTGCGGGTCGAAGGGCCCTACGGCAGCTTCTTCCTGCGCGAGGAATCGACCAAGCCGATGGTGCTGCTGGCCTCGGGCACCGGGTTCGCGCCGATCAAGGCGCTGATCGAGCACATGAAGTTCAAGCGCATCGAGCGTCCGGCCGTCGTCTACTGGGGCGGCCGCCGGCCGGAAGATCTCTACATGGACGACTGGATGCGCACTCAGCTGGCCGAAATGCCGAACCTGCGCTACGTGCCGGTGGTGTCGAACGCCGTGCCCGAGGACAACTGGACCGGCCGCACGGGCTTCGTGCATCGCGCCGTGCTGGAGGACATCGTCGACCTGTCGGGCCATCAGGTGTACGCCTGCGGCGCGCCGATGGTGGTCGATTCGGCGAAACGCGACTACGTCGCCGAAGCCGGGCTGCCCGAAGAGGAATTCTTCGCCGACGCCTTCACTACCGAAGCCGACAAGGCCGCGCCATGATGCACGGACGCAGACGGCTCGCCCTGGCCGCGCTCGGATGCCTCGCTGCCTCCGCCAGCCTGGTGCATGGCCAGACGAACAACCGCCCGATCCGGCTCGTCGTTCCTTATGCCGCCGGAGGCCCGATCGACGTCACCGCGCGCATCCTGGCCGAAGGCGTGAAGAACTCGCTCGGCACGGTCATCATCGACAACAAGCCCGGTGCCGGCGGCAACATCGGCGCCGACGCGGTCGCCAAGGCGGCGCCCGACGGCCTGACCATCGGCATCGCGGCCACGGCAACCCATGCCGTAAATCCATGGCTCTACACCCGCATGCCCTTCAATGCGGCCACCGACTTCGCCGCGATCACACAGATGGTGCGCGTGCCCAACGTGCTGGTCATGAACGCGCAGGCCGCCGAGCGTCTGAACATCGGCACGCTGGAGCAACTGATCGCCTATGCGAAGGCGAATCCGGGCAAGCTCAACTACGGCAGCGGCGGCAACGGCAGCGCCGGACATCTGGCCGGCGAGATGTTCAAGAAGGAGGCCGGCATCTTCGCCCTGCACATTCCGTACAACGGCGGCAATCCGGCGCAGCTCGCCCTGCTGTCGCAGCAGGTCGACTTCAATTTC
>JAKONL010000082.1 GCA_022701965.1 Burkholderiaceae bacterium
ATCGAAGTCGGCGCTGCCGTCGTAGGTCAGCGCGATGCCGCGCCGGTCGACCCAGGTCGCGTCGGTGAAGCGCAACTGCGCGAGCGGCGTGTCGGCGAGCTTCCAGCCGCCGGTGGAGGTCTCGACGCCCGCACCGCCCTTGCCGCGGAAGGCGACGGTCGATTCGCGCGGGACGGCGACGCCGTCGGCCTCGATCCTGTCGATACGGACCTCGCGCGCCAGCACCGCGCGCCAGGACACGGTCGCGGCCAGGCGACGGGCGCGGATCGGCTCGTCCTGCGCCGTGGCCACGTCCTCGACCACGATGCGCGGCGACGGCCACAGCGTCCAGTGCAGGCGGCCGATCGTCAGGCCGACGCCGGTGCGCTCGCCGAACTCGCGCACGATGCGCGCGGCCAACTGGTCGTCGCTCGGCAGCTTCCAGGCGACGAAGCCGGCGCCGGCAGCGACCAGCAGGGTGAACGCCGCGGCGGCCAGCGCCGCTTTTCGTCGGGTGGAGGTCATCGGCGCAGCTTATCCCGCGCCAAAACCCAGTAGGCTCCTTTCGCCATCTTTCCAGGAGACACCATGACCATCTGGCAGAAGCCGATCTCGATCGCGCTGCTCACGGACAACGCCCGCGACACCGCCATCTCGCACCTCGGCATCGAATTCACCGAGGTCGGCAACGACTTCCTGCGCGGCCGCGTGCCGGTCGACGCGCGCACCGTGCAGCCGTTCGGGCTCCTGCACGGCGGCGTGTCGGTGGTGCTGGCGGAGACGCTCGGCTCGGTCGGCGCGATGTACGCGTCGCCCGAAGGCCATCGCGCCGTCGGCCTGGACATCAACGCCAACCACCTGCGCGCGGCGACCGCCGGCTGGGTCACCGGCACCGCGCGGCCGGTGCATCGCGGCCGCACGACGCAGGTCTGGCAGATCGAGCTGGCCGACGACGCCGGCCATCCGGTGTGCATCTCGCGCATCACCATGGCGATGCTTCTTCCACGCTGAAAGACTTCATGAACCGACTTTTCCAATGGCGCGAAGTGCGCGCCGCCGAAGGCACGGTCGTCGCGCCCGACGAACGCCTTCCCTGGCCGCAGACCGCCGTCATGGGCGTGCAGCACGTGATCGCCATGTTCGGCGCCACCGTGCTGGCGCCGATCCTGATGGGCTTCAACCCCAACATCGCGATCCTGATGAGCGGCATCGGCACGCTGATCTTCTTCTTCATCACTGGCGGCCGCGTGCCGAGCTACCTCGGATCGAGCTTCGCGTTCATCGGCGTGGTGATCGCGGCCAGCGGCTATGCGGGCACGGGGCCGAACGCGAACATCGCCGTCGCGCTCGGCGGCATCGTCGCCTGCGGCGTGCTCTACATCGCCATCGGCGCGCTGGTGCAGGCCGTGGGCACGGGCTGGATCGAGCGTTTCATGCCGCCGGTGGTGACCGGCGCGGTCGTGGCGGTGATCGGGCTCAACCTGGCCAGCGTGCCGGTCAAGAACATGGCGGCGGGCAACTTCGACGCCTGGATGCAGGCCATGACGTTCCTGTGCGTCGGGCTGGTGGCGGTGTTCGCGCGCGGCATGGTGCAGCGGCTGCTGATCCTGGTCGGGCTGATCCTGGCGACGGTCGTCTACGCGGTGCTCGCCAACGGGCTCGGGCTGGGCAAGCCGTTGGACCTGGGCGGCATCGCCGCCGCGGCATGGTTCGGAATGCCGGCCTTCACGGCGCCGGTATTCACCGCCAATGCGATGCTACTGATCGCGCCGGTGGCGATCATCCTGGTGGCGGAGAATCTCGGCCACCTGAAGGCCGTGACGGCCATGACCGGCCGCAACCTCGACCCGCTCATCGGCCGCGCCTTCATCGGCGACGGCGTGGCGACGGTGGTGAGCGGCCTGTCGGGCGGCACCGGCGTCACGACCTATGCCGAGAACATCGGCGTGATGGCCGCGACGCGCATCTATTCGACCGCCGTCTTCGTGGTGGCCGCGCTGATCGCGCTGGTGCTGGGCTTCAGCCCGAAGTTCGGCGCGCTGATCCAGGCGATCCCGCTGCCGGTGATGGGTGGCGTGAGCATCGTGGTGTTCGGGCTGATCGCGGTGGCGGGCGCGAAGATCTGGGTCGACAACCAGGTCGACTTCTCGCAGAACCGCAACCTGATCGTCGCCGCCATCACGCTGATCATCGGCACCGGCGACTTCACGCTGAAGTTCGGCCAGTTCGCGCTCGGCGGCATCGGCACCGCGACCTTCGGTGCGCTGATCCTGTGGGCGCTGCTGGGACGGACGCGCAACGCGTGAGCGCCACACGACATGCGCGCCGCGCTATTTCACTTCCAGACAGTGAAACCGTGCATGTCGCTGGGCTTCACGTTCAGGGCATGGCTCAGAGCCATGATCTGGCGCAAACCGATCATGTAGTTGGGATTTCCCGCTTCGATCGGTTCCATGTTGAGCTTGGCGAGGCTCTGATTGCTGAGATGGAGGCCGTTGAATGGTGCGTTGACCGCGTCGTCGGGCGTTTGCAGCACGTAGGCATCGGCGCTTTGCGTACGCCGCAGGATCATGGATTGGCCCGCGACGGTGATGCTCGTTTGCTGTCCCGGTTGCAGGCCGAGCTCCTCGCAACCCCGATAGACGTCGCCCACCCGGTGCTGCAGCGATCCGTCTTTGGCAATTGCAGGTGGAGCCATGCTGCGCGCGAAAGGAAGGGGTTTGGGCAGCACATTGGCCGATTGCCCGGTCTTCGAGTGAACGTTGCTGCCCGCAGGCAATGCGCGTGTGATTTCCATGAATCGGACTCCCTGAATTGTTGAGTCCCCACTTTATGAAGGCTGCCCGCCGATGAGCCGAGGCATTGTCCTAAATGCGAAGCTGCCGGCGAGTCCCGCTCGAAAGTTGTAAGAAGCATGAGACCGGGAAGTCGAGCAGCGCCGTTAGACTTGTAAGCTTTTCGGACGACTTCTACCTATGGCCGATGCATCCGCCGCGCGCACAAAGGCGGTTTTCGAGTTCAAGAGCGCCACGCTGCCGCTGATCGCCGTCATCCTCAAGACGGCCGATCTCTCGCTGCTCGCCGCCGCATTGAACGATCAGCTGGCCGATTCGCCGGACTTCTTCGAGCAGGAACCGGTGGTCATCGACCTCTCGCAGCTGCCGGAGGACGCCGCCGCGGCGACCATCGATTTCCGGATGCTGCGCGACATGCTCGCGCGCTACCAGACGCAGCCGATCGCCGTGCGCGGCGGCGGTGCCGCTCACCACGCCGCGGCACGTGCGGCCGGCCTGTCGATCGCCGAGATGCCGGTCGCGCCGGCGCCGGCCGCGCGCCCGCCCTCGCCGGCACCGGCCGCCCCGGCCGCTGCCCCCGAGGCGCCGCAGATCGTCCGCGAAGTCACCGTGCCCGCGGGTGCCACGCTGGTCGTCGACCGGCCGCTGCGCTCGGGCCAGCAGGTCTATGCGCGCGGCGGCGACGTGATCGTGCTGGCGGTGGTGAGTTTCGGCGCCGAGGTGATTGCCGACGGCAACGTGCACGTCTATGCGCCGCTGCGCGGCAAGGCGATCGCGGGTGCGCGCGGCGACACGGCCGCGCGCATCTTCACCACCTGCATGGAAGCGCAGCTCGTCGCCATCGCCGGCATCTACAAGACGTCGGAAGTCGACCTGCCGAAGAACCTGCAGGGCAAGGCGGTCCAGATCCATCTGGACGGCAAGAAACTCATCATGGATCCCATCGCCTGATGGCCCGTCCACGCAAACAACACGACCGCAGAAACGACAACCGGAACAGGAACAGAACAATGACCAAGATAGTGGTGGTGACCTCGGGCAAGGGCGGCGTCGGAAAGACGACCACGAGCGCGAGCTTCGCGACGGGCCTGGCGCTGGCCGGCAAGAAGACGGTCGTGATCGACTTCGACGTCGGCCTGCGCAACCTCGACCTGATCATGGGCTGCGAGCGCCGCGTGGTGTACGACCTGATCAACGTGATCCAGGGCGAGGCCAACCTGAACCAGGCGCTGATCAAGGACAAGCAGTGCGACAACCTGTTCGTGCTCGCCGCCTCGCAGACGCGCGACAAGGAAGCGCTGACGCAGGACGGCGTCGAGAAGGTCCTGAAGGACCTGTCGGCAATGGACTTCGACTACATCGTCTGCGACTCCCCGGCCGGCATCGAGACCGGCGCCATGATGGCGATGCACTTCGCCGACGAGGCGCTGATCGTGACCAATCCGGAAGTCTCCTCGGTGCGCGACTCCGACCGGATCCTGGGCATGCTCGGCAGCAAGACCAAGCGCGCCAAGGACGGCGGAGCGCCGATCAAGGAACACCTGCTCATCACCCGCTACAACCCCAACCGGGTCGCCGGCGGCCAGATGCTCTCGCTCGAGGACATCAAGGACATCCTGCGCATCGAGCTGATCGGCGTGATCCCGGAATCGGAGACCGTGCTGAACGCCTCCAACCAGGGCGTGCCGGCCATCCACGACAAGGGCACCGACGTGTCCGAGGCCTATACCGACGTGGTCGCGCGCTTCCTCGGCGAAACGCGGCCGATGCGCTTCATCGAAGCAGAAAAGCCGGGCTTCTTCAAGCGCATCTTCGGAGGGAAGTGAACCATGTCGTTCTTCTCCTTCCTACTGGGCGAAAAGAAGAAAACGGCGACCGTCGCCAAGGAGCGCCTGCAGATCATCCTCGCGCACGAGCGCGGCAGCCTGGGCGGCAAGCGCCCCGAATACCTGGCCGACCTGCAGCGCGAACTCATCGCCGTGATCTCCAAGTACGTGTCGATCAGTCCGGAGGACATCAAGGTCAACCTCGAACGCCAGGACGACCTCGAGGTGCTCGACATCAAGATCGAACTGCCCGAGAAATCGATCGCGCCCGTCGCGAAGCCGGTTTCCAAGTCGGCCGCCAAGTAATTCGAAAGATTTAGCCGCTGAATTTGCTTGTCGAGGGCATGGCTCCTGGGTAGTAAAGTGGCCTGTTGAGCCTGGAGTTTTTGCCGATGACGATCTCTCGACCGCTGGAATTTCCTCCGCACAGGGACGGGTTCGTCTGGCCCAATCCGCCAGGCGTCGGCTACCCGCAGGCCGTGCCGCAGGAAGATCCGCTGGCCTGCGAGATCCTGGGCTTGAACGACAAGCGCGTGGCCGGCCGCATGACCTTCTTCGTGCCCGAGGAAGGCGTCGCCCACGTCCAGTTGCCGCAGACCCGCACCACGCTGCCGCTGCGCTTCGACCAGTTCCGTGCGCTCACGCTGACCGCGCCGGTCGATCCGCGTCCGGGCGAATCGCGCCCGCCGGGCCGCTCGCGCTTTCGGGTGGCGCTGACGAACGACACGGAATTGCAGGGCGATACCGTCGGCCATGTGGAGACGCCGTTCGGCCTGTTCCTGTTCCCGCCCGTGGACGACGACGGAAAGGTGCTGCGGCAGTTCGTGCCGCGCGTGGGCTTCCATCGCTTCGAGATCGGCGCACCCGCCGAAACGTCGCCGGAGGAGGCGCTCCTGTCGCGCGTCGTGATCGCCCCCGCTCAGCTGCTGGCCGCGCTCGCGCACCAGGCGCAGATGCCGATGGTGCGCATCGGCGAGGCGCTGACCTCGCTGGGCATGATCACCGCCGAACAGCTGGGCGACGCGCTGGCGCAGCAGCGGGTCGACCGCCGCACGCCGCTGGGCGAGCTGCTGGTGCGCGCCGGCGTGGTGACCCGGGCCCAGCTGCAGATCGCGCTGGCCCGCAAGATGGGTTATCCGCTGGTCGACCTCGACGTGTTCCCGGCCGAGGCCGAGGCCTTGCGCAAGATCAGCTACAGCGCCGCACAGCGGCTGCAGGTGATGCCGCTGATGGTCCACGACGGACGGCTCATCGTGGCGCTCGACGACCCGGCCAACCGCCGCTCGGCCGTCGACGAGGTCGAGTTCATCGCGCAGATGAAGACCCGCCCGGTGCTCGCCCAGTGCCTGCAGCTCGACCGCACGCTGACCGCCGCCTACGAGAAGATCGGCGCCGCGTCCGAGGGGCGCTACGCGTCCGGCAACACGCTCCAGCCGATCGAGTTCGACGGCGGCAAGACCGAGGACCTCTTGCAGACCCTCGAGAAGGAAGGCATCCAGGACGCACCCGAGGAAGACGCGCCGATCGAGCAGTCGGACAACTCGCTGGTTCGCATGATCAACCGCATGGTGCTCGACGCGCACCAGGCGCGCGTCTCCGACATCCACATCGAGAGC
>JAKONL010000150.1 GCA_022701965.1 Burkholderiaceae bacterium
CATCTTCGCGAGCAATACAACCGCGACGTCGACAACGCCGAGCGCGCCGCCGACCGCGTCACGCACGACGTCAACCGGCTCATCCACAAGACCTTCATCACGCCGATCGACCGCGAGCAGATCCACACGCTGATCAACACGATGGACGACGTGGCGGACCTGATCCAGGACTCCGCCGAGACCATGGCGCTCTACGACGTGCGCCACATGACCGAGGAGATCGTCCGCCTCACCGCGCTGAGCGTGAAGTGCTGCGACCGCCTGAAGGACGCGGTGAAATTTCTCGGCAAGATCGCCGACCCGGCCGTGGCTGAAGCGGTGCTCAAGACCTGCGAGGAGATCGACCGCCTCGAGTCCGACGCCGACCGCGTGATGCGCAGCGCGATGAGCAAGCTGTTCCGCGAGGAGCCGGACGTGCGCGAGGTGATCAAGCTCAAGGCGATCTACGAACTGCTGGAGACGATCACCGACAAGTGCGAGGACGTCGCGAACGTGATCGAGGGCATCGTCCTCGAGAACTCCTGAGCGGGCGGTCAGCCAATGGCAACGGCTCAGGTCGCCCTGTGGGTGGTGGTGGGACTGGTCGCGCTGGCGATCGCCTTCGATTTCATGAACGGATTCCACGACGCGGCGAACTCGATCGCCACCGTCGTGTCGACCGGCGTGCTAAGCCCGGCCAGGCGGTGGTGTTCGCGGCCTTCTTCAACCTGGTCGCGATCTTTGTCTTCCACCTGAGCGTGGCGGCGACCGTCGGCAAGGGCATCGTGCAGCCGGGCGTGGTGGACGTGCACGTGGTGTTCGGCGCGCTGATCGGCGCCATCAGCTGGAATCTGGTCACCTGGTACTACGGCATTCCCAGCAGCTCCTCGCATGCGCTGATCGGCGGCATCGTCGGCGCCGTGGTCGCCAAGGCGGGCTCGGGCTCGCTGGTGGCCACGGGCATCTGGAAGACCGTGGCGTTCATCTTCGTCTCGCCGCTGCTGGGTTTCCTGCTCGGTTCCTTCATGATGATCCTGGTGGCCTGGATCTTCCGGCGCGCGACGCCGTCGCGCGTCGACCGGTGGTTCCGCACCCTGCAGCTGGTCTCGGCCGGCGCGTACAGCCTGGGCCACGGCGGCAACGACGCGCAGAAGACCATCGGCATCATCTGGATGCTGCTGATCGCCACCGGCTACGCGGCGGCCGACTCGGCCCTGCCCCCGACCTGGACCATCGTGGTCTGCTACGCGGCGATCTCGCTGGGCACCATGTTCGGCGGCTGGCGCATCGTCAAGACCATGGGCCAGAAGATCACCAAGCTCAAGCCCGTGGGCGGCTTCTGCGCCGAGACGGGTGGGGCGCTGACGCTGTTCCTGGCGACGGCGCTGGGCATCCCGGTGTCGACGACCCACACGATCACCGGTGCTATCGTCGGCGTCGGCTCGGTCCAGCGCGCCAGTGCCGTGCGCTGGGGCGTGGCCGGCAACATCGTGTGGGCCTGGGTGCTGACGATTCCGGCGTCGGCGTTCGTCGCGGCGCTCGCCTACTGGCTCGGCCTGCAATTCTTTTGACGTGATCAGGGCCCGCGCGGTCCAGGGGTTGGAATCATGGACATCCTTCTGGTTGTAGGCACGCTGTCGGGGCGCGGAGGCATCGAGACCTGCGTGCGCTCGCTCGCCGAACAGGCGCAGGCCCATGGCGATCACGTGCGCGTGCTGGCGCTGTGCCCGAGCACCGTCGATCCGGCATGGCACGAGGGGCTCGACTACGCCGAGGTCGAGCACGGCTCGCCGTCGCTCAAGCGCCAGATGCTGCGGGGGCTTCCCGCCGTCGTGGGTGCCTGCAGGAAATTCCGTCCGGACGTCGTGGTGGTGATCTACGGGTCGAGCGTGCCGCTGGTGAGGGCGGCGCTCGTCCTGGCGGGCCTGCGGCGACCCGTGATGGCATGGCTGCATTTCTCGACGGTCCTCAAGCAGCGCACCAGCCTCCTGCGCTACGCGCACGGCCACATGTGCATCAGCCCGGCGATCGCCGAGGCGACCCGGGCCATTCCCGGCGTGCGCGGCGACAGCGTGCATCTCGTCTACAACGGCACCCGTCTCGATACGGCCGTGCCGATCGCCAGATCCGCGGGCGGTCCCCTGCGCATCGTGCACGTCGGCCGCCTGATGGTGGGCCGGCAGAAGCGCACGGACGATCTGCTGCAGGCGTTGTCCAAGGTCGAGGGCGACTGGCGCCTGGATCTGGTGGGTGTCGGCGAGAACGACCAAGACACCGTCGAGCTGAAGGCGATGGCCGAGCGGTTCGGCTTCGCGGACCGCATCGCTTGGCTGGGATGGCAGACCGATCCGTGGGCAGCGCTGCCGGTCGCCGATCTGCTCGTCCTGTGCTCGGCCTTCGAGGGCTTCGTGATGGTGCTGATCGAGGCGATGGCGCGCGGCATCCCGTGCATCAGCAGCGATTGCTCCTCCGGCCCCGCGGACGTCATCCGCGAGGGGGAGAACGGCTGGCTCTATCCGACGGAGGACTGCGACGCGCTGGCCGGCCGGATCCAGGCCGTGATCGACGACCGGGGGGTGTTGCCGCCGCCCGACACGGTTCGTACCTCGATCGCGATGTTCAGCAGCGAGAAGGTCTACCTGCGCATCAGGCAGGCCCTCGAGAGCACGATCGACCGGCACGCCGGGCGGGCGACCCATGCGTCGCCTACCTGAGGTGCCCCGATCTACTGCGACATCTTCCGTCCTTCTTCGACCTGATGCTCGAAGAAGCGCTGGAAGCTGAAGGCGATGCTCGCCATCAGCACGGTGCTCCCGAAGAACAGCGCGAGGACCACCGCGCCGACGGTCAGCCAGCCGGTGTCGCCCACGCCGGAATCGCCCGAGCGGCCGGCGTTGTACCGGGCGTTCCATTTCTCCGGCGCCATGAGCCCGTAGACGATGGCGGTGAGGGCGCAGCCCGCGATCGTGAAGCCGAGCAGCGGAATCAGCGCCCAGCTCAGCCCGTCGTCGCTGCCGAACATGCGGACGCGTTCGATGCCGTAGAGGCCCAACGCCGTCGGGATCGGCAGCAGCCAGCCGAGCGTGCTGCCGGCGCCGCGCAGGTAGAAGCAATGCAGCCCCAGCGGCCCGCCGAGGAGTGCGAGCCACGCGGCCCATGTCTTGTTCTTCATTCGGGATGCGTCGTGCTGCCGGCACCCAGCACCTTCTCCATCAGGACCACGTCGCGCCACGCGCCGAATTTCCAGCCGCAGTCCTTGAGCACGCCGACATGGGTGAATCCCTGTGCGCGATGGACGCCGATCGAGCCGGCGTTGGCCGAATCGCCGATCACCGCGATCAGCTTGCGCACGCCCACCGTTTCGGCGGCCTCGGACAGCGCCGCGAGCAGCCTGGCGCCCAGGCCTTGGCCACGTGCACCCTCGGCGAGATAGATCGAGTCCTCCGCCGAGAAGCGGTAGGCCGGCCGCGGCTTGAACCAGTTGCAGTACGCGAAACCGAGCACTTCACCGTCGCGCTCGGCGACCAGGTAGGGCAGCGCCTTCGCCAGCACGTCGGTGCGGCGCGCGGCCATGTCGTGCGCGCTCGGCGCTTCGGTCTCGAAGGTGCCGGTGCCGTGCAGCACGTGGTGGGCGTAGATGGCGGCGATCGCGGCGACGTCTTCGTCGCGGCTGGGGCGGATGTCGATGGGCACGGCGG
>JAKONL010000162.1 GCA_022701965.1 Burkholderiaceae bacterium
ATGGTCGACACGGTGTTGTATTTCGAGGGCGAGACCCACAGCAGCTTTCGCCTGGTGCGCGCCATCAAGAACCGCTTCGGCGCGGTCAACGAGATCGGCGTCTTCGCCATGACCGAACGCGGCCTGCGCGGCGTGGCCAACCCCAGCGCCATCTTCCTCAGCCAGCACAGCGAGCCGGTGCCCGGCAGTTGCGTGCTGGTGACGCTGGAAGGCACCCGGCCGATGCTGGTCGAGATCCAGGCGCTGGTCGACAACGGCGGGCCGAGCCCGCGGCGGCTGTCGGTCGGCCTCGACCGCGACCGCCTGGCGATGCTGCTGGCCGTGCTGCACCGCCACGCCGGCGTGGCCTGCATGGACCAGGACGTGTTCGTCAACGCGGTGGGTGGCGTGCGCATCAGCGAGCCGGCGGCCGACCTGGCGGTGATGCTCGCCATCACGTCGAGCCTGCGCGGCAAGCCGATGCCCAAGGGCTTCATCGCGTTCGGCGAGGTCGGCCTGGCCGGCGAGGTGCGGCCGGCGCCGCGCGGGCAGGAGCGGCTCAAGGAAGCGGCCAAGCTCGGCTTCAGCATCGCCGTGGTTCCGAAGGCGAACGCGCCGAAGAAGCCGATCGAGGGGCTGGAGATCCACGCGGTCGAGCGGGTGGAGGAAGCCATGGACGTGGTGCGGCGCCTGCAGTGAGGCACCCGCGCCCCGGGCGACAATCGCCGACATGAAATTTCAGAAAGTCCTGGTGCCGCTGGGTGGCCTCGTGCTGCTCGGCTTCGCCTATCGCAGCTACGGATGGGCCGGCGTCGCCCTGGTGTCCGGCGCCATCGTGATGTTCCTGCTGATGCACTTCAACCGCACGATGCAGGCGCTCAAGCGCGCGTCCGGCCGGCCGATCGGCTATGTCGGCAGCGCAGTGATGCTGAATGCCAAGCTGAAGAAGGGCGTGACGCTGCTGCACGTCATCGCGCTGACCCGCGCGCTCGGCGAACTGCGCTCGCCGAAGGACCAGCAGCCCGAGCACTATCGCTGGACCGACGGCGGCGATTCGTATGTCGACGCGGTGTTCGACGGCGGCAAGCTCCAGAGCTGGGAGCTGGTGCGGCCGGAGCCTTCGGAGGCGCCGCGCCGCGTCTAGCGGCCGGGACCGGTCAGAACGGCGCGCCGTCCGATTCGGCCGGCGCCTTCGCCGCAGCCACCGTCTTCTCCATCGACTCCGCGATCGCCGCCGTCAGCGCGGCCTCGCCGCCCAGCGCCTCCAGCAGTTCCGGCACCAGCTGGCCGAGCTCGCCGGTCGCGATCGCCGCGTCGGCGTCGAAGTTGTCTTCCTTCTTCGACGAGCCCGACGCGCTGTCGGTGCCTTCGAGGAACACGATCTTCCTGATCTGCATGGCCTCGCTGAGCTCGAAGGACACGCGGTCGTCCCAGGTCATGGCCAGGCGGGTGGGGCGCTTGCCGTCGGCGATGTGCTGGCGCACCTCGTCGATGTCGAGCGCGTGCTTGGCGTAGCGCACCACCGACTTCGACTCGTCGGTCGCCTTGAGTTCGCAGTCGCGGTCGATCGTGAAGCCGGCCGGCGGCTCCTGCGAGGTGAGCCATTCGGCCATCGCGGCGGCCGGCTCGATGCGCGTGTTGACCTGCGCCACCGCGAAGCCGTCGAGCGACTTCACCAGCGCCGTCACCACCTCGTCGGCACGTGCCGCGTTCGACGCGTTGACCACCAGCCGGCGCTCGGCCGGGTCGATCCACACCGCGATGCGCGCGTGGCGGGTGAAGGCCATCGGCAGCAGCTCGTGGGTGACGTCCTCCTTGAGTTCCTTCTTCTCCTTCTTGCCGGGCTTGCGGCCGGTCGTCGCCTCGATCTGCGCGCAGCGCTCGTCGACCTTGCGGCGCACCACCGAACCCGGCAGCGACTTGACCTCGACCATGTATTCCAGGATCCACTGGCCGCCCACGGACTCGATCAGCAGTCCGTTCTCCTCGCCGCGCGGGCCGACCCAGCCGGCGGACTTCTCCTGCGAGGGCGTGCAGGGCACGAAGCGCTGCGATCCCAGGCCTTCCTCGGCGTCCGTGAGCGACTGCGACCACGAAGCCTCGATGCGATAGACGATGACGTTCTTGAATGCTGACACTGAAACCCTTCGATGCGATCGGTTGGCAAAACCGCTCATTGTCGGTGCGCCGGACAGCGGTGTCGCCGTAAAATCGAAAGCCTTTGCGACGTCGCCCCGACGCTCGCCTGCGCAATCCCGCGGCAGTGTCGCCGCCCCCGAACAAGGACCAAGAATGAGCGTGTTACCCCCTTCGCTGGACGACCGCGACGGCAAGATCTGGATGGACGGCGAGCTCGTGGAATGGCGCGACGCCAAGGTCCACGTGCTCTCCCATACGCTGCACTACGGCTGCGGCGCCTTCGAGGGCGTGCGCGCCTACAAGACGGCCGACGGCAGCACTGCGATCTTCCGGCTCGAGGAACACACCGAGCGCCTCTTCAACAGCGCCAAGATCCTGCGCATGAAGCTGCCCTTCACCAAGGAGGAGCTCAACGAGGCCCAGAAGCTGGTCGTGCGGGAGAACAAGCTCGAGAGCTGCTACCTGCGTCCGCTGGTCTGGATCGGCTCCGAGAAGCTCGGCGTCAGCCCGCGCGGCAACACCATCCACGCGATGGTCGCCGCCTGGGCCTGGGGCGCGTACCTGGGCGAGGAGGGCCTGCGCCGCGGCATCCGCGTGAAGACCTCCAGCTACACCCGCCACCACGTCAACATCACCATGACGCAGGCCAAGGCGGTCAGCAACTACACCAACTCGATCCTGGCCAACATGGAGGCGCTCGACGACGGCTACGACGAGGCGCTGCTGCTCGACGCGAGCGGCTTCGTCTCCGAAGGCGCGGGCGAGAACGTGTTCGTGGTCAAGGGCGGCGTGGTCTACACGCCCGACCTGTCGGCCGGCGCGCTCAACGGCATCACGCGCAACACCATCTTGCACATCTGCAAGGATCTGGGCATCGAGCTCGTGCAGAAGCGCATCACGCGCGACGAGGTCTACATCGCCGACGAGGCGTTCTTCACCGGCACGGCGGCCGAGGTCACGCCGATCCGCGAGCTCGACCGCATCGAGATCGGCAACCGCGGCGATGGCGGCTCGCGCGGCCCGGTCACCGAGAAGATCCAGAGCGCGTTCTTCGATATCGTCAACGGCAGGAATCCCCAGTACGCCCACTGGCTCTCGAAGGTCTGAGCGGCATCCACACCATGACTTCCCCCACGCAAGCCGACCTCAAGAGCAACGCCGTCGTCGAACTCCTCGGCGTCGACCTCAACAGCCAGGGCGGCGTCTACTGCCCGAACCCCAAGGCCGACATGAAGCTCTGGAACACCCATCCCAAGGTGTACCTCCACATCGCCCAGACCGGCGAGTCCAAGTGCCCGTACTGCGGCACCGTCTACCGCCTCAAGGCCGGCGAGACCGCATCCCACCGCCACTGAGTCCGCCGCCGGGCCCGGGCGACTCTGGCTCCGGCGCCGCGGCCGCCCATCGTCGCGGCAGCACGCCCTGCCAGGGCGATCCCGGCTCCAGCGCGAGCCGCAGGTAGACGAAGCTCACCCACAGCAGGCTGAGTCCGATCTGCGCATCGCGCATCGCCGAATTCACGCTGGTCGCGACCGTCATCACCAGGATCGCGACGAAACCCATCCGGCCGGCGAGATCGGCACGCTTCCAGCACTGCCAGAGTCCGGCCAGAAGGATGACCGCCAGCGTGAGCGCGCCGGGCACGCCGCCCTGCGCTCCCATCCACAGGAAGTCGTTGTGCGGCATGTTGTAGTTGGCCAGCAGGGCCGGGCCACGCAGGTGCCACTGCGCGGTCCAGCCGCCGATGCCCCAGCCGGCGAATGGCCGGTCGACCATCATGCGCGCGGTGTCGCGGTACATGTAGTAGCGCACCACCCAGCTGCCTTCGGAAACCGCGCCGGCCTGCGCCGATTCGAGTTCCTGCACGCCGAGCTCGACCTTCTGCTGCACGCTCGGCGACTGCCACAGCGCCGCGCCCGCGACCGTCGCGCCCAGCACCAGCGCCAGCGCCAGCGGACGCAGCTGCCTGCGCCACTGGTGGACGCAGGCGGCAGGCACCGCGACCAGCAGCGCCAGCAGCGAGGTGCGCGAGATCAGCCACAGCGCGACGATCAGTCCGGTGATCGCCGTCACCGCGAAGGCGCCCAGTGCCAGCCGCAGAGAGTGCCGGCCCCTCAGGTCGAACTGCGCCAGGCCGGTCACCGCGCCGGTCGCGCCGAGCAGCGCGAAAAGCAGCGCGTTGTTGATCGATTTGTTGCCTTCGACCTCCAGCGTCGCGCGCCAGGGCGCCCACAGCGGAAAGCCGACCGTGCGGTGGAGCAGGACGATGGCGATGCTGAAGAACGCGATCACGAGGAAGCCGCGCACCGACGCGGCGGCCTCGTCGCGGGTGAGCGAGAGCGCCATCAGCATCGTCAGCGCGATACGCATGCCGTGCCAGAGGTTGGACGGCGTCTGCGGATAGTGCGGCCCGACGGCCAGCACCACGAGTGTCCAGGCGACGTACGCGACGACCGGCCACCACAGCGGCGAGGCACGCACGCGCGCCATGCGTTCGCGCAGGTGGCCGGCGGCTGCGAGCGAGGCGAGGAGAAGGAGCGCGGCGAGGTAGTTGACGCCGACCGGCGCGAACACCGCCAGCCCCCAGAACATGGCCGCTGGGCCGACGAAATGCGATCTCTGCATGGATGCGCGGGATTTTATTCGGCGCGCTGCAGCGTGATCACGAAGCTCGCGCCGCCGCCCGGGCGGTCCTCGCAGTGCACCGAGCCGCCGTGCCGCTCGGCGATGGACTTGACCAGCGCCAGCCCCAGGCCGACGCCGCCGTTGCGCTCGCTGGCGCCCGGCAGGCGGTAGAACGGCTCGAAGATGCGCTCGCGCAGCGCGGCTGGCACGCCCGGTCCGCGGTCGTCGACCCGGATGCGCGCGACGCGGTCGGTCGCCTCCAGCTGCACCGAGATCTCGCCCGCGCCGTAGCGGCGTGCGTTCTCCAGCAGGTTGCGGATCGCGCGGCGCAGCAGGCGGGAGACGCCCTGCACCGTGAGCGCGGCGTTGTCGGTGCCCGCGCGCAGGTCGAGTTCGGCATCGACGCGCGCGCATTCCTCGGCGCACAGGCCGGTCAGGTCGACCGCCTCGATCGTGCCCATGTCGGCCTCGCTCGCGTCGAGCCGGCTGGCCAGCAGGATCTCGTCGATCAGCTGGTCGAGCTCGCCGATGTTGCGGGCGATCTCGTCGCGCGCGCCGGGGCTGGGCCGGTCGCCCATCAGCTCGAGCCCCATGCGGATGCGGGTGAGCGGCGAGCGCAGTTCGTGCGACGCGTTGGCCAGGAGCGATTTGTGCGAACGCACCAGCGTCTCGATGCGCGCGGCCGCGGCGTTGAAGCGAAGCGCCAGGTCGGCGATCTCGTCCTGGCCGTCCTCGGGGACGCGCACGGTCAGGTCGCCTTCGCCCCAGCGTTGCACGCTGCGCTGCAGCACCTCCAGCCGCTGCGTGAGCCGACGCACGATCGGGAACAGGCCGATCGCCACCGCCAGCCCGACCAGGCCCAGCAGCCAGAAGAAGCCGCTCTGCGGACGTACCCACGGCGGCGGGCCGCCGCCGCGTTCCAGGCGCGGCCCGAACTGGAGCTGGAACGCCTGTCCGTCCTTGAGCGTGATGTTGAATTCCGGCTCGCCGGTCGGGCTGCGCGTTCGCTGCGACTGGCCGACGCCGATCACGCGGTCCTGCGTGTCGCGGACCACGACCTCGCGCGGCAGCGGAGCGCTGCGCTGCGCCTCGGCCATCTGCCAGGCCCAGCCCGCGGCCAGCGTCACCACCGCCACGCCCGCCAGCACGGCGAGCCAGATGCGCACGTAGAGATGGCGGGTGAAGAGCCGGGAGAAGGCGCCGAACATCCGGTCGCTCCGCCCGTCAGTCCTGCTGCTTGGCGAAAACGTAGCCGACGCCGCGCACCGTCAGGATGCGCTTGGGCATCTTCGCGTCGGCCTCGATGGTGGCGCGGATGCGGCCCATGTGGACGTCGATCGAGCGGTCGAAGGCCTCGAGCTCGCGCCCGCGCACAGCCTCCATGATCTGGTCGCGCGTGAGCACGCGGCCGGCGCGCTCGGCCATGGCGACGAGCAGGTCGAACTGGTAGGAGGTGAGTTCGGTGGGCGCCCCGCCCACGGTCACCGTGCGGGCGTTGCGGTCGATCTCCAGCGAGCCGAAGCGCATCACCGTGGCCTCGGTGGTCTCGCTCGCGCTGTCGCCGCGCCGGCGCAGCACGGCACGGATGCGCGCGAGCAACTCGCGCGGCTCGAAGGGCTTGGGCAGGTAGTCGTCGGCGCCGATCTCCAGGCCGATGATGCGGTCCATCGGATCGCCCTTGGCGGTAAGCATCAGGATCGACACCTTGGCCAGCGCGCCGGGCAGCGCACGGATGCGCCGGCAGACCTCCAGCCCGTCGATGTCGGGCAGCATCAGGTCGAGGACGACCAGGTCGGGCGCGTTCTGCTGCAGGAGCTCGATGCCGGAGATGCCGTCCGAGGCGTGCGCGACGCCGAAGCCCGATTGCGTGAGGTACTCGCTCACCATCTGCGCCAGGCGGGCGTCGTCTTCGATCATCAGGAGTTGGGGGGTGCTCATGCGTGCCATCTTGGGTCGTGGCCGGCAAGGCGGCTTGAACGCTCCGTAAAGGTGGGGTAAACGGTGTTCGCTCAGGCAACCTCGAACAGCATCGGCACGCGGGCGGCCTCGATCGCCGGGTCGACCGCGCCGGCCGGCACCGCCGGCATCGCCGTCTCGAGCAGCGCCTGCAGGGCGCCGCCCTCGAGGCCAGGATGCGCCAGCCGCGCGCGTTCGAGGATCTCGCCCGCGAGCTTGCGCAGCTGCGCCACCGAGGCCCGCAGGCGCGCCGTGAAGGCGGCATCGTCGAGCGTGTCGTTCAGGCTGCCGTTGAGCTCGGCGAACCAGGGGAGCGCCGCCTGGTCGAGCATCACCGCGCGGTTGCGCTTCTCGCTCACGCCCGACCAGGCGCGCATGAAGTCCTGCACCGCGACATTGAGCTGCTGGCAGTGCTGCAGCTCCTCCTTCAGGCCGCCGAGTAGCGCCAGGTCGGTCAGGCGGTCGTGGAAGAAGATCTGCGAGAGCACGCCCCAGTAGTAGGTGTAGTCCCAGATCACCTTGACAGGCAGCACTTCCGGGTCGCCGAACAGGCCGTACTGGTCCTGGTAGAGCGCGAGCGTGCTCTCGTAGAACGAGTGGTAGATCTGGTCGTAGAGCTGCGCGCGCGCCTCGACCGAATGGCCCGCGCGGTCATGGCCGATCAGGTCGCAGATGTAGGTGTTGCCGATGGCGATGAAGTCGCTGCCGGGCGAATAGAACGGGTCGAGGAACAGCCCCGCCTCGCCGGTCAGCGCCCAGCGCTGGCCCGAGAACACCTGCTTGCA
>JAKONL010000181.1 GCA_022701965.1 Burkholderiaceae bacterium
TGGCCGTGCTGCCCGCGAGCGATCCGGCGTCGTTCTTCGACGAGGAGTCCGAGCCGGTGCTGGCCGTGCAGCTGCGCGAGGTCGCCGATGTCGAGGGACCGGTGCCCGAGGCCGTGCTGTTCGCTCGCGTGTCGCGCGCCTGGGGGCTGGAGCGGGTCAGCGCCCGTCTGGCCGACCGGCTGCGCGCGCTCGTCCCGGACGACGTGCCCCGCACGATCGAGTCGTTGGGGACCGAAGGTCCCGGCACGCGTTTCTACTGGCCGGCGGGCGTCGATCCGGAGGCGTCGGACGTGGCCCGCGTGGCCGACGACGGGGTGGCATCCTCGCGGCGCGCCGTCGAGGAGGTCTGCGTCGAGGAGCTGTCGAACCTCGTCAACCACGTGCTGCGCGAAGCGGGCGCGGCGACGCGGGCGGACGTGGCGCGATCGGTCTGCCATCTGATCGGCATGGCGCACGTGACGGCGGAAGCCGAAGGCCGCGTGGGCCTCGCCATCGACGCCAGCGTCGCCGCCGGCGCATTGATCGACGAAGCCGGTCGTCTGCGACCCGCCGACTGAGCTCGCCCCGGCTTCTCGTCCGGGTCGCGACGGGCATGGCCGGGGTGCCGACCGTCGCCGCATGAGAGAGGTCACCTGCGGATTCGCGCATCGAGGCGCGAATTCGAATGCCTTCTCAATGAAATAAAAAGTATTGGTTCGCCTGCAGTTGCGCGAGGAGGATGCGTGCGCCTGGCGGTGGGCCACGTCCAGCGGCGCCGGTCGCTTCCTGTGTCGTCCAGAAAAACAACCCGAATCTCCGACTGCACGAAAAGGTTTTTATAAACCTAAATAGAAAGTTTTATATAGAAGTCAGTTTTTCTCAAATTCAGATAAATAGAAAGTTTTAAGTGTCTCTTTAAAGAGTCATTTCTTAAATCTAATTGCTGTGATTTGGCTTGTTTGTGAGGCATCACTATTCAACAGAATGTAACGAAAGATATATTTACATTCCCCTTACTGATCTGGTGACGGGCTTGTGAGACAAAAAATTTTCGTTGCCATGGAAGCACTTCGTCGGACGCCTTCACACGGAGATTTGCTTTCTATGTCGACCTCAGTCCATGCACTCGGCGCGGTTTTCTCCCACCGACGAAGTGACATCTGCCGGGCGATCGCGATCCTGGGCTGCGTGATGCTCGGTGCGACCGAGGTGGCCGCGCAGGTGCCTCCGAGCGCGGGCCAGCTGCTCAACGAACAGCAGCGCACGCTGCCTCCGGCGCCGCCGGCCGGTGCGGCACCGCCCACCGCCGGCACCGCACCCGCCGCGCCGTCCGCCGATGCCCTCCCGGCCGCCGGGCTGACCGTTCAACTGCGCTCGGTGCGCTTTTCCGGCGCCACCGAGCTCGCCGCGTCGGAGAACCTCGCCGCACTGGCTGCGCCTTCCATCGGCCGCACGCTCGGCCATGGCGAACTGCGGCAGATCGCCGAGGCGGCCACGCGCCAACTGCGCAGCCGGGGCTATGTGCTCGCCCGCGCCTATCTGCCGCGCCAGGACCTGACCGACGGCAACCTGGAGATCGCGGTCGTCGCTGGTCGCCTGCAGTCGGGACCGGGTCGCGTCGCGGTGACCGGCCAGACGCGCATCGATCCGGCCCGTCTGCAGGCCATCGCCGAGTCCGCGCTGCCCGACGGCCGGCCCTTGCAGGGCGGCGACCTCGAGCGTGCCGTGCTGCTGGTCAACGACGTGCCGGGCATCACCGCACGCTCGACGCTCGAACGCGGCAGCGAACCCGGCACCAGCCGTCTGGTGGTGGAAGCCACCGAAGGCCCGCTGGCGCAGGGCAGCGCCTGGACCGACAACTACGGCAACCGCAGCACCGGCAGCGCCCGGGTCGGCGCGCAGGTGCTGGTGAACGATCCGCTGCGCCTGGGCGACGCGGTCTCGCTGGGCGTGTCGAAGTCCTCGGGCAGCACGCTGGCGCTGCTGAACTACAGCGTGCCGCTGACCCCATCGGGCCTGCGGCTCAACGCCGGCGCGTCCTACCTGCGCTACCACGTCGACCAGGAGGCCTTCGCGCCGCTCGACCTGCGCGGCACGGCGAAGTCGGGTCAGATCGGCCTGAGCTACCCGGTCCTGCGCACCCGCGCGGCCAACCTCACCGCGGCGGCCACCTACGACCATCGCCGGCTCGACGACGACGCCCTGGGCACCCGCGTGCGCGAACGCCAGGTCGACGGCCTGACCTTCTCGCTCTCCGGCAACAGCATCGACACCTTCGCCGGTGGCGGCCTGTGGGACGGCGCGGCCTCCCTCACGACCGGGCGCGCCGATCTGGGCGGCAATGCCATCGACCGCATCGTCGACAGCCTGACCGCGCGCACCGATGGCAGCTTCCAGAAAGTGGTGCTGCGGGCCAACCGGCTGCAGAACCTCGGCGGCGCACCGGGCTCGGAGTGGACGCTGTTCGCCGGCGCCACCGGCCAGCTCGCCAGCGGCAATCTCGATTCGTCGGAGAAGTTCATCCTGGGCGGTCCCTCGGGCGTGCGCGCCTACCCGGTGGGCGAGGCCGCGGGCGACCAGGGCCTGCTGGGCACGGTCGAACTGCGCCGCAACCTCGACGTCGGCGGCGACCGCAAGTTGCAGGGCCTGGCCTTCGTGGACGCCGGGCGCGTGCGCCTGCACAAGAACGCTTGGCCGGGTTCGCTGATCAACGCCGACGGCACCAACGAATACAGCTTGGCCGGTGCTGGCGTCGGCGCCAACTTCTGGGTCGGGCGCTGGACGCTGCGCGCGGCCGTGGCCCACACGATCGGCAACAACCCCGGGCGCAGCCTCGCGGGCCTCGACGCCGACGGCCGCAGCAGCAAGTGGCGCGGCTGGGTCCAGGCGGCCTACGCCTTCTGACCGACCCATCCACCGACGACCCGACGAACCCATCGACCGGCGCCCCGCGCGCCGTGTCGGCGGGACGTCCTCGGGCCATGGCCCGCGAATTCACTCCATTTCCCTCCGTCTGAAGGACTTTTCATCATGAAAAGCGCATCGCTCAACCACATCTACCGCCTCGTCTGGAACGAAGCCACGAACACCTACGTCGCCGTCGCCGAGCACATCGCCGGGCGCGGC
>JAKONL010000228.1 GCA_022701965.1 Burkholderiaceae bacterium
TCGGCAGGTTGTCGGGAATGAGGATGGCGATCTCGGAGGCGTCGATCGTGCCGGCGAGAACCGCGGCGCCCGTCAGCGGCCCCTGCAGCGTCAGCCCGGCATTCAGCCGAACGGTGACGAGCTCGCCATCGCTATAGCGACTGTCCTGCACGCGGATGGCGAGGTCGGCCGGAAAGCCGGCGCCGAGGCCGATCGTGCCGGAGACCGAGACCGTGCCGCCACCGCCGAGCTGCGCGGTGACGCCCTGCAGCGTCGCCGTCTGGCCGTTGAGGGCGATGGTCGCGTTGATATTGTTGACCGCCAGGTTGGCGCCCGTGTCGACGAAGCTCGCCCCGGCGGTCGAGACCGTGCCCACCACGTTCGGATTCGCGGCCGTGCCGGTGACGGTGGCGTTGACCCGGGCCGTGCCCTGCACCGAGCGGCCGTTCTCGGCGAGGATGCGGTTGGCGAGCGACAGCGGCGCGGTGCCGTCGAGCCGAAGGTCGAAGCTCGGCGTGCCGGCGATGCCGACCGAGCCGTTGGCGGCGAACTGGAGGCCGGAGCCCGAAAGCGTCGAGTCCAGCGTCACCCGGTTGTCGGCGAACCGGCCGTTGGCGGCGATGGCGAGCGCGCCGACGCCGGCCTCGCGCGTCGGCTGCACGGAGAAGCCGGCGAGCGCCAGATCGTACTGAACCTGCGGCGCCGCAATCGTGCCGCCGGCCCGCACCCGGCCGTTCAGCGTGCCCTGGGGGGCGAGATCGGGGGCTGCGGCGGCGGCGATCGAGGCGGGGATGTCGACGAGCTGCACGTCGAGATCGAGCCGCTCGCCCACCGTGCCCGTCGCCTCCAGCCGGCCGGAGCCGAGCGTAACGCGGGCGGTGCGCAGCGTCGCGCTGCCATTGGCGAAGGTGCCGGCGGCGACGGCGTCGATCGCAGGTGCGCCGGCCTGGCGCGTCTGCGCCACCGAGACGTCGTCGGCGCTGAGGTCGAACTCGGCATTGGGCGCGGCGAGCGAGCCGGTCGCCCGGGCGGTGCCCGACAGCGTGCCGCGCGCATCCAGATCGGGCCGCGCGGCATTGGCGAGCGCCAGCGGCAGCCGGTCGAGCGTCAGCGACAGGTCGAGCGCGCGCCCGACCGTGCCCGACAGGTCGAGCGAGCCGTCGCCGACATCGATCCGCCCGCGCTCGAACCGGGCGGTGCCGTCGGCATAGGTGCCGGCGACGTCGAGCGTGAGCGGCCGGACGCCGGACTGGCGCAGCGGCGCGGCGGTGAGGTCCCGGCCGGTGAGCTGGAAGCGCGCGTCGGGATTGCTGATCGAGCCGGTGGCCGTCGCCGTGCCGTTCAGCGTGCCGGAGGCGCC
The DNA here is from genome assembly GCA_022701965.1 of Burkholderiaceae bacterium. Next base: position 1,340 of record JAKONL010000228.1, read on the forward strand.
GAGGCCAGGTCGCACGCCGTTGGCCAGCGCTGCCGGGAAATCGACGAGCTGCAGCTGGAGGTCGAGCGCGCGGCCGACGCTGCCGGTCGCCTCCAGGCGGCCCGAGCCGACATCGATGCGGGCCGTGTCGAGCCGCACGGTGGCGGCGCGATAGGTGCCGGAGACGTCGAGCGTCAGCGACGGCACGCCGGCGCGGCGCACCTCGGCGGCGGAGATGCCCGCGCCCGCCACGTCGAAGGTGACGGCCGGGTTTTCGAGGGAGCCGGTGGCGCGGGCGGTGCCGTTCAGGAGGCCTTCGGCGTCGAGGCCCGAAACGAAGCCGTTGGCGAGCGCGACGGGAATGTCCACGAGGCGCAGGTCGAGGTCGAGGGACTGGCCGACCGTGCCCGTCGCCGTGACGGAGCCCTGGCCGAGCGTGACGCGGGCCGTGCGCAGGGTCGCCGTCCCGTCGCGGTACTGGCCGGCGAGGGCGGCGTCCACCGCCTCGACCTTGGCGGCGCGGGTCTGACTGGTGCGAACGCCGTCGGCGCGCAGGTCGAAGTCGAGATCGGGCGCGCTGGACAGGCCGCCGACGGCCACCGTTCCGTCCAGCGTGCCGGAGGCATCGAGCCCGGCGACGAAGGGATTGGCGACGGCGAGCGGCAGGCGCTCCAGGGCGAGGTCGAGATCCAGCCGGTCGGCCAGCGTTCCGGAGGCGGTGAGCGAGCCGGAGCCGACGTCGAAACGCAGCGTGCCGAGCGTGGTGCGAACCGAACCGAGCGTCACGGTCGCCGGCTCGCGAAGGGCGAGGCGGGCGTTCGGAATGTCGGCGGTGAGCGTGCGCAGCTGCACGACCGTGCCGGCGTCGGTGAAGGCGACGTCGCCGCTGAAGCGCGTCGGCACGTCGTTGAGCTCGGCGCGGGCGTTGATGGCGGTGGCGCCGTTGACGGTCTCGAGCGCGGCGTCGAGGCCCTCGATGCGCTGGCCCCCGGCGTTCAGCGTCGCGGCGCGGATCGTGCCGGCGGCGAGCGGCGCCTCGAGGAAGTTCTGCACGCGCAGATCGATCCGCGCGTTGGCGAGGCGGTTCGACCCGAGCGTCACGCTGCCGGACGTGAGATCGACGTCGGCGACCGGCGTGCCGCCATTGCCGAGCGCGAAGGCGAGACGTCCGCGCAGGTCGCCCGAGCCGCTCTGGCCGGCCAGAGCCAGAAGCGTCGAGGCGTCCGGAACGTCGATCGCGAGATCGCCGGCGGGGCGGTTCTCGCCGTCCAGCGAGAGCGTGCCGGAGACGTTGTTGCGCCCCTGGCGCAGCAGGAGGTTGCGCAGCGAGCGCACCGAGCCTTCGGTGGCGAGGTCCGCCGTCAGCGCCAGCGGCGCGCCGTTGTAGGTGCCGTTGACGGCGATCGTGCCGCTTGGCGCCTCGGGCGCGAAGGTGCCGTCGATGCGCGCGT
>JAKONL010000256.1 GCA_022701965.1 Burkholderiaceae bacterium
ACTCTTCACGCTGTGCGTCGTCGCGGCGGCCGTGAGCATCGCCTTCGCGTCGGCGGCGCTGTTCGGCGTCTCGTTCGCGCTCGGTGCGTTCTTTGCCGGCATGGTGATGCGGGAGTCCGAATTCAGCCACCGCGCGGCCGAGGAGTCACTGCCGCTGCGCGACGCCTTCGCCGTGCTGTTCTTCGTCTCGGTCGGGATGCTCTTCAATCCCGCCGTGCTGGTGGAGCGGCCGCTGCAGGTGCTCGCCGTGGTGCTGGTGATCGTCGTGGGCAAGTCGATCGCCGCGGGCGCGCTGGTGCTCGCGTTCCGCTATCCGCTGCGCACGGCGCTCACGGTGAGCGCGAGCCTGGCGCAGATCGGCGAGTTCTCGTTCATCCTGGTCGCGCTGGGCGTCTCGCTCAATCTGATGCCGCCGGAAGCCCAGAGTCTGGTGCTGGCCGGCGCGCTGATCTCCATCGCCACCAATCCGCTGTGGTTCACGCTGACGGCGCCGCTGCAGAAATGGCTGCATGCGCATTCGTCCTTCGCACGCGCACTGGAGGAGCGTGACGATCCGTTGGCCGAGCTGCCCATCGGCACCGCCGACCGCTACCTGTCGCGGCAGGTGGTCCTCGTCGGGTACGGGCGGGTCGGGCGCCGCATCGCCGCGGAACTGACCGCGCACGGTCTGCCGTTCGTGGTCGCCGAGCAGAACCGCGAGCTGGTCGAGAGGCTGCGCGCTGAAGGAATGGCAGCCGTCTGGGGCGACGCGGCCGAGCCGTCGGTGCTGATTCAGGCGCATATCGCGCGCGCGCGCGTGCTGGTGGTGGCGACGCCCGATACGATCAACGTGCGTCAGATGATCGCTACCGCACGCGCACTCAACCCGTCGATACAGACCGTCATCCGAAGCCACAACGAGGAAGAGGCGAGGCTTCTGACGGAGCAGGAAATGGTCACGGTCTTTCTTGGAGAGCACGAGCTTGCCCAGGCCATGGCGCGCGATGTCCTCCAGCGGGCCGTCGCCGCCTGAACGACGCGACAGGCGGATTTTCAGGCGGAGTTCAGAGGTCTTCGATGACCAGCATGCGGTAGCGCTGCGCGATCGAGTAGGGCACCGTCCGCACCACCTCCATCAACGACTCTGCGGCTTCCTCGTCGTCGGTCTTGACCATCAAGGCGGTATGCCCCTCTCGGGCGAGCTTGGTATAGGCACGGACCGTGGCGCCTTCCGTGCCGGCCGATGGCAGCGGGTCGTCGGCCTCGCCCGCCGTCGGCGTGATCTGCGACAGCACGACTTCCGGTGGAATCAGGTAGACCGCATCGCCGGGCCAACCGTTCTCAACGAGTTGCCGTCCGACCTTCTTCGCGTCCTCGGGCGCCGCGAACATCACGAACGAGTGGCCGGTGGGATAGAAAGCGCCGCCGAGCGCGGCGGTCATGCTGGGGTCGAGTGTGAAATTGTTCACGCGGAGGCCTCCTGAGGTGATTCGAACGAAGCGGCCGACCTTAAAAGCTCGATGCCGTTCGACCTGTAGGAGAAGCAAGAGAACTCGTCTTCCATTCGGCTTCTGCGATGCAAGAAGGCAGAACCGTATGAATTAAAAAGAACTACATTTTGCGCAAACGTGATTTTGTGAACTGGCAAAAATACGCCGCCCGCCTAGCATCGGAACCTTCCTAAATCTGTATCGGGATCGGCGGTTTCCACCTATGTCTTTATTGCGAAACATCGCTCTCACGGTGCACGAACTCGAAGAGGGCGAGTTCTATTGGGTCCTGATGGAAGCGGCCGAGCATGTCGACGTCGACGACGAGGTACTTCCCTACCTTCCACTCGATGCGGCCTCGGAACCGCACGAGACCTATGCGAACGCGCTGGTCGCCGGCATGGCCGCACTTCGCCGCATGTTCGGCAAGGATGGCCCGAGGGGCTGAGGCGGAAGCGGGCGCGAGGCAACGGAATTGCGCGCGAATATTCGGAATGCGCATTTTTCTTCGCAGTTGCATCGGGTAAAAATTGCACATTTGCGAAACAATTGTTGACTTGCAGCAGCCATCGAATCCTCATGCCCGACCTCAGACCACTCACCGACCAGGAACTGATCGACGCCTCCCACCACCTGCGCCGGTCGGCGCTGAGCGGATCGACCCACGCCCTCGAAGAGGCACGACGTCATGAATCGGAACTGCGGCGCCGCTTCGGCCAGCTCGACCCGGATGCACCCGGCGACGGCCGGCGTCCTGCGGCGTCTCCGCCGGAATCCGCGACGCTGGCCGCGGCAGCCGAGCGCTTCATCATCGCCACCGCCGACGCGGCCACGCAGTCGGCTGAAACACTGCGCGACCTGTTGCACAACCTGCGAGTGCTCCTCGATATGGACATCGCCTTCGTCGCGGAATTCGTGGACAGTCGGAAGATCTATCGCGAGATCGATCTGGCCGACGGTTCGAAAACGAATGTCCAACCCGGCGCTTCCGCGCCACTCGAGACGACGCTGTGCCAGCGCGTGGTCGACGGCCGACTGCCCCGGATCGCGCGTGACGCGCGCTCGATGCCGGAAATGGCGGAAGTGGCCGCCGCGACGGCCCTGGACATCGGCTCCTACCTGAGCACCCCGGTCGTGATGCGGGATGGCACCGTGTACGGCACCCTGTGCTGCATCAGCCACCAGCCACGCTCCGCGCTCGGGACCCGGCAGCTCGACTCGCTGCGATATGTCGCTGCCATCGTCGCCGCGGAGCTGGAGAAACGCCGCGGCTGAGAGCCTGCGCAATCCGGTTCCTGCAACGCGGTTCCGAGCGCGAACTTTCTCGGGCGCCATCTGTCAACTCGTCGTCGCCGGGGTTTCTCAGGAGCGGTCGCCTCAGAGCAGCTTGCTGCAGAGGATCCGGAATTCCTGGATCGATGCGATGGCCTCGGCACGCGTCCTGAAGCCGACAGGACTTTTCGCGAGACACTGGTTCCTGGCATTCCACAGCTCCCAGTACCAGTGGTCGACTTCGAGATAGAGGACATAGCTCATGGCGATTCCTTGCGACATGGAACCGCTATCCGCACCGCTGCAACTGCAGACGAGTGCGCGTTCAACCGGCCAGCTGGCTTGCTTCCTGTTGCTTCCCCAGCAGATTCAGGATCGGCGCGTCCGGAGCACTGTCGCGAACGGCACGTATGGCATCGAACACCTGCTCGATGTTCGAGAATCCCAATGCACTGGTCGCCAGCACCCGTGCGTCGGCAAGACGCATTTCCCAGTGCCAGCGGTCATCGATCTCCTGGAAGACAACAAATCTCATCCGAGTGCTCCAATACATAAACGAACAGACCGTGCAGGTAACTCAAAGCGCAAAACGTACGAGGTAATCGGTCGGATCGCATGACCGTAAGCGGTCACCGACACCAGAACACCGGATCGCACGCGCTCCGTGTGCACCATTTCGCGAACACGCTGCTCGTCGGCGTGAGACGGCACGGATGAAAACCATATGAATCAACTACCTAGAGCAATGCGCGTATCGGTGGCCCCGATGATGGACTGGACCGACCGCCACTGCCGCTACCTGCATCGCCTGCTGTCGCGCCATGCGCTGCTCTACACCGAGATGGTCACGACAGGCGCGCTGATCCACGGCGACGTCGCGCGTCACCTGCGCTTCGACGCCGCAGAGCATCCGGTCGCGCTGCAGCTCGGCGGCAGCGAGCCGGCGGACCTCGCGCACTGCGCGAAGCTCGGCGAGGACTGGGGCTACGACGAGATCAACCTCAATTGCGGCTGCCCGAGCGAGCGCGTGCAGCGTGGCGCGTTCGGCGCCTGCCTGATGGCCGAACCGGCGCTGGTCGCCGACGGCGTGAAGGCGATGGTCGACGTGGTGGGCGTACCGGTCACGGTCAAGCACCGCATCGGCATCGACAAGGTGGAGAGCTACGAGTTCGTGCGCGATTTCGTCGGCACGGTGAGCGAGGCGGGTTGCCGGACCTTCATCGTGCACGCGCGCAACGCCTGGCTGCAGGGGCTCTCGCCCAAGCAGAACCGCGAGGTGCCGCCGCTGCGCCCTGCGCTGGTCCATCGCCTGAAGCACGACTTTCCCGACCTGGATTTCTCGATCAACGGCGGCATCACCCGGAACGCGCAGGTGCACGAGCATCTGCGCCTGCTCGACGGCGTGATGGTCGGCCGGGAGGCGTACCACAACCCGTGGTGGCTGGCCGAATGGGACGCCGAGTTCTTCGGCGCGGCGCCGAACGGCCTCACGCGCGATGACGTCGAGCGCCTGATGTGCGACTACATGGTGCGCGAGGCAGCCGCCCACGGCACGCCGTGGTCCAACATCGCGCGCCACATGCTCGGATTGCGAAACGGACTTCCGGGCGCGCGGCGCTGGCGCCAGGTATGGAGCGACCACAAGCAGAAGGGCCGTCCCCCGCACGAGGTGATGGCGCTCGCGCACGAGGTCGGGCAGCGCGAGGCCGCCTGACGCCAGCGCTGCGGCCTTGCGAGGTTCGCGCGGCTCAGGCCGGCAGTGCCGCCGCCTCGGGCCGGAAGGTCCTGGGGATGCCCGCGGCGGCCACGCCGCTGCGCATCGGATCGTCGGGAAGCGACTCCCGCAGCAGCGCCCGCGCGGCGAGCAGCGTCGGCAGGTCGATACCCGTGCGGTGGCCCATCGATTCGAGCATGAACACCAGGTCCTCCGTCACGATGTTGCCGGACGCCCCCGGCGCGAACGGGCAGCCGCCGAGGCCGGCCAGGGAGCTGTCGAACTCGCGGATGCCCTGCTCGAGGCCCGCGAGCGCATTCGCGATGCCGAGCCCCATGGTGTCGTGCAGGTGCAGCTTGGTCAGGCGTGCGCCGACGGCGTCCTGCACCGCGCGCACGGTGTCGCGTATCAGGGCCGGGTGGGCATAGCCGACGGTATCGGCCAGGGCCACGCGGTCCACGCCGGTCGCGGCCAGCGCCGAGGCCACCTGCACCACGCGTTCGATCGGCACGATGCCCTCCATCGAACAGCCGAAGGCGGTCGCCGTCGCGACGTCGATGCGCATCGGGCGCGACTGCGCGCGGAGCCAGTCGACGATGCGGTGCACCTCCTGCACCTGCGCCTCGGTGCCCTTGTTGACGTTGGCGCGGCTGTGCGTGTCGCTCGCCGACACCGGAATGGCGAGCACGTGGGCGCCGGCCTCGTGGGCGGCGATCGCGCCCTTGAGGTTGCAGGCCAGCGCGCAGACCGTCAGGCCGTCGATGGCGAGCGCGCCGCGCACCACCTCGCCGGTATCGGACATCTGCGGGATCAGGCGCGGCGACACGAAGCTGCCGACCTCGATCTCGCGCAGGCCGGACGCGGCGAGCTGGGCGATCCAGCGCAGCTTGGTGTCCGTGCGCATCCGGCCATGGGCCATCTGCAGGCCGTCGCGCGGCCCGACTTCGCAAACGGTGACGTGGGTGTTCATGGCGAAGGCTCCTGCAACTCCGATGTCATTCGATCCTGATCCTGGCGGCGGCGATGATCTCGCGCGACTTCTGGATGTCGCCCCGGATCAGCGTGGCGAATTCCTCGGGCGAACCGGGAGCCGCGTCGAAGCCCTGCGCCTGGAACGCGGTCCTGACGTCGGGGCGCGCCAGGATCCGGTTGATGTCGGCGTTCAGGCGCGCGACCAGCGGCGCGGGAATGCCGGCCGGACCCATCACGCCGTAGAAGCTCACGGCGCTGAAATCCTTGTAGCCCGATTCGGCGACGGTGGGCACGTCGGGCAGGCTGGCGTTGCGTCGGGTCGAGGTCACGGCCAGCGCGCGGATCTTGCCGGAATGGATCATCGTCGCGGCCGACGAGATCGAGGAGCCGGCGAAACTCAGGTGGCCGCCCAGCAGGTCGGCGAGCGCCGGCGCCGAGCCCTTGTACGGCACGTGCTGCATCTTGCAGCCGGCCGTGAGCTGCAGCAGTTCCATCGCGATGTGGACGCCGCCGCCGGTGCCCGAGGTGCCGTACGTGAGCTTGTCCGGTTCGGCCTTGGCCGCCCGGATCAGGTCGGATAGCGTCCGGAAGGGCGAGCTGTCGTTGACGATCACGACCAGCGGCGTGACGGCGGTCAGCGCGATCGGCGTCAGGTCCCTGACCGGGTCGTAGGCCACCTTCATCAGCAGCGGGATCAGCGAGACGTTGTCGGATTGCGCGATCACGAGCTCGTAGCCGTCGGGCTTGGCCCGGGCCGCCTCGGCCAGGCCCAGCGCGGTGCCGGCGCCGGGCCGGTTGTCGGGCACCACCGACCAGCCGTTCAGTTCGGACAGCCGCGTGCTCAGGAGCCGGCCCGTGAAGTCGGTGCCGCCACCGGGCGTGGACGGGATGATCAGGCGGATCGGCCGGGTCGGCCAGTCCTGGGCTCGGGCGGGCAGCGCGGCCAGGCCGCCGACGGCGCTCGCCAGCGCCAGCAGGTTGAAGTCGCGTCGTTTCATCTTTTGTCTCCTGTCTTTTTTTTCCGGATCCGAAGCTAGGCCGCCACCACGCCCTGGTCGACCAGTTGCGCGATGCGCGCTTCGTCGAGGCCGAGGCCGCGCAGGATGTCGAGCGTCTGCGCGCCGATGGCCTGCGGGTCGAGCCGCTTGCCGGCCTTGCGGCCGTCGAACTCGATGGGCAGCGCCGCGGCGGCGACCTGCCGGCCGTCCGGCATGGTGGTGGGGATCAGCGCGCCGCCGGCGTTGAGATGCGGATCGTCCAGCAGGTCGTGCGGCTGGCGGATCTGGCCGTAGGACAGGCCCGAGGCCTCCAGCGCGGCGCACAGCTCGGCGGTCTTCCATGCCTTCAGGATGTCGGCGACGGCGGGGACCAGCCAGGGCCGGGCGGCCTCGCGGTCGATGGCGGAGAAGAGCCGCTGGTCGTCCGACCAGCCCGGTGGCAGGAAGTCGCGGCAGAAGGTGCGCCAGTTGGCGTCGCTCACCACGGCCACGAACACGCGACCGTCCTGCGTGTCGAAGATGTCGTACACGCCCCAGGGCGGCGTGCGCTTGTCGCCCATCGGGACGGGCGGCGTGCCGGTCAGCTGGTGCTGGGCGATGAACTGCGCCACCAGCAGCAGGTTGTTCTCGAACAGGCCGGCGCGCACATGGCGGCCGCGCCCGGTGCGCTGGCGGTCGTTGAGCGCGGCCAGTGCGCCCACCACGCCGAAGGTGCCGCCGAGGATGTCGTTGACCGACGGCGCGACGCGCTGCGGCGCGCCGGTGCTGCCGTTGATGAAGGCCATGCCGCCCATCATCTGCACCACCTCGTCGAGCGCGGTGCGCTGCTTGTACGGGCCGGAGAGGAAGCCCTTGAGCGAGACGTAGATCAGGCCGGGGTTCACGGCCGACAGGGACGCGTAGTCGAGCCCGTACTGCACCAGGCTGTCGTCGCGGAAGTTCTCGACCAGCATGTCGCAGCCCCGGGCCAGCTCCCGCACCAGGGCCTGGCCCTCGGCCGACTTGAGATCGACCGCCAGGCTCTGCTTGTTGCGGCTGAACACGGGGAAATAGCCGATGCCCGAACCCTTGAGGCGGCGCGTGCGGTCGCCGTCCAGCGGCTCGACCTTGACGACCTCGGCGCCGAGGTCGGCCAGCACCAGTCCGGCGGCCGGGCCCATGATCATGTGGGAGAGCTCGAGCACCTTGATGCCGCGCAGCGGCAGGTCGTCGTCGGCGAGGAAGGCCGGGTCTTCGGTCGGGGAGGATGCAGTCATCCGGCGATGATCCGGCGCGCCCGCGGATCCCCAAAGTGGTGATTCGGAACCGTTGCGCTCTCGTCCGAAGAGGCTCGGGAAAACCCGCGTGGATCAGGAAGGCGCGCCGGCGTCGGTGGCCTCGGCGCTCGCGCGCAGGTGATCGACGAAGGCCCGCGCCGCCATCGGCAGCGTGTCGGGGTCGCGCACGGCGATGAAGGTGCGCGGCCGGGCCCAGGCATCGGCGAGCGGCACGAAGCGCAGGTCCTGCGCCGTCTTCCCGGCCGCCAGGTAGAGCGGCGCCACGCCCACGCCCAGGCCGCGGGCGACCAGCGTGCAGACCATCTCGAAGGACCCGACACGTGCGCGCACCGTGCGCGAGGTGCGCGCCTCCCGCGCGGCGTCGTCGAACACGTGGCTGATGCCGCTGTCGCGGGTCAGTTCCACCAGGTCGTCGCCCAGCAGCTGCGCATAGCGCAGCTGCAGCGCGCCGGCCAGCGCATGGCCCGCGGGCAGTACCGCCGCGAGCGCGTAGCGCCGGTACGGGAACACGGTCAGACCCTCGTGGCTGGCGAACTCGGACGCCACGCCGACGTCGGCCAGGCCCTCGCGCACGCGGCGGTAGATGACCGGCGTGGTGTGCTCCTCCACGTCGATCTCGATCTGGGGACGCGCGGCGCGGAACCGCACGATGTCCGCGGGCAGGTCGCCCGACAGCGAGGTCACGCTGGCCAGCACCTGGATCAGCCCCCGCACGCCGTCGACGTAGCCGGCCATCTCGCGCTGCATGCGGTCCATGCCCTGCAGCAGCGTGCGCGCATGGCGGGCCATCGCCTCGCCCGCCGGCGTCGGATGCACGCCCTTGACGCTGCGGTCGAGCAGCGGCACGCGCAGTTCGGACTCCATCTCCGAAATGCGCTTGCTCACGGCCGAGGGCACGATGCTCTCGCGCGCCGCGGCGCGGGCGATGCTGCCTTCCTCCAGCGTGGCGAGGAAGAGCCGGATGGAAACGGGATCGAGGTCGCGCATGTCGGGCCTTTCACATGCCGGAGGCATAGGGCGCGAAGCCGCGCTGGTTCTCGTCGATCTGCAGCGTGCGGCCCAGCGGCGGAAATGCCCGCTGGGCGCAGTCGGCACGGTCGCAGACCTTGCAGCCCGCGCCGATCAGCGTGGCGGCGTCGGGATCGATCAGGTTGACGCCCTTGGCATAGACCAGGCGGTCGGCATGGCGCGCGTCGCAGCCCAGCGCCACCGCGAACATCCGCCGGGGCGTGCCGTAGCCGCTGCGCCGGTGCTCGACGGTGCGCGCGATCCAGAGGTAGGTGCGGCCGTCGGGCATGCGCGAGAGCTGCGTGAGGATCGCGCCGGGCTGCGAGAAGGCCTCGTAGACGTTCCACAGCGGACACGTGCCACCGTGGCGCGAGAAGTGGAAGTCCGCCGTCGACTGCCGCTTCGAGACGTTGCCCGCGCGGTCGACGCGCACGAAGAAGAACGGAATGCCCTGGCCCGGCGCGTGCCGCATGGTCGACAGGCGATGCCCGATGGTCTCGAAGCCGACGCCGAAGCGGTCGCTCAGCAGTTCGAGGTCGTACCGCAGCGCATGGGCGGCTTCCTGGAACAGGCGGTTGGGCAGGACCAGCGCGCCGGCGAAATGGTTCGCGAAGCCGAGCCGCGCGAGGCTGCGCGCCTGCGAGCTGGTGAAGGACTCGGCGGTCGTGAAGGCGTCGATGCGCGCACCCATCTCGAGGAACGCGAGCTGGACGCCGAGCTGGAACGCCTGCTGTCCCGCATCCATGTCGGTCGCCAGGGACAGCGTGGCGGTGGCCGCGTCGTAGCTGCGCAGCGTCGGCTCGGGGCTGCGCCCGGACGCCTCCTGGCGCTCCTGGATGCGCACCCGCACGCCGTGGCGCTCGCCCAGTCGCCGCAGCAGGCGCGCGCGCAGCTCGACGGCGCTCGCCGTGCCGCTCGGCAGTCCGGCCATCAGCGTGTCGTGGAGCTGCTCGGCCAGTTCGTCGAGCACGGCCATGTGGTGATGACGGGCATAGAAGAACTCGCGCACCTCCTCGTAGGGCTGCAGGCGGGCGGCGGTATCGCCGGTCAGACGGTCGCCGTCGGCGCCGGCCGCGATCGAGGACAGCTGCTCCTCGGCCACGCGCGAGCGCCGGTGCAGGTCCAGCAGCACCCGCGCGACCGACGGCAGCTGCGCCGCCACGACCTTGGCCTCGGCCAGCGGCACCGCTTGGGCCTCCGAGCCGTCGGAGAACACCGGTTGCAGTTCGCTCAGCCGGCGCGCATGCTCGTCGTCGGAGAACAGCTGCAGGTCGATGCCGTGGGCGGCCTGGAGCCGCAGCAGCACGGGCACGGTGAGCGGACGCTGGTCGTTCTCGATCTGGTTGAGGTAGCTCGGCGAGATCTTCAGCGATGCGGCCAGCGCGGCCTGGGTCAATCCCTGCTGCTGCCGCAACGTCTTGAGGCGAACGCCCATGTAGGACTTGGTCATCTTCGCAAACCTTGCAAATTTACAGCGTCATTCTCCGCTTTCGGGGGTCGATGTCGTTGTCGGTCGCGCCGGATTTTGCGAAGATTGCAACGTTATGACAGATCCGATCGAGAAGCCCATGAGCCCAGCCCCCGACCTCGAAGCGTGGAAGAAGGCCGCCGCAAAGTCCGCACCCGGAGGCGACGTGAATGCCCTGAACTGGCTCACGCCCGATGGCATCACGGTCAAGCCGCTCTACACCGCCGCCGACCTGCAGGGGCTGCAGTACACCGACACGCTGCCCGGCTTCGCGCCCTACCTGCGCGGCCCGCAGGCCACGATGTACGCGGTGCGGCCCTGGACGATCCGCCAGTACGCGGGCTTCTCGACCGCCGAGGAATCGAACGCCTTCTATCGCAAGGCGCTGGCCGCGGGCGGGCAGGGCGTGTCGGTGGCGTTCGACCTGGCCACGCACCGCGGCTACGACTCCGACCACCCGCGCGTGACCGGGGACGTCGGCAAGGCCGGCGTGGCGATCGATTCGGTCGAGGACATGAAGATCCTGTTCGACCAGATCCCGCTCGACAAGGTGAGCGTGTCGATGACCATGAACGGCGCGGTGCTCCCCGTGCTGGCCGGCTACATCGTCGCCGGCGAGGAGCAGGGCGTGGCCCAGGAGCAGCTGAGCGGAACCATCCAGAACGACATCCTCAAGGAGTTCATGGTCCGCAACACCTACATCTTCCCGCCCTCGCCGAGCATGCGGATCATCGGCGACATCATCGAGTACACGGCGCAGAAGATGCCGAAGTTCAACTCGATCAGCATCAGCGGCTACCACATGCAGGAAGCCGGCGCCAACCAGGCGCTCGAACTGGCCTTCACGCTGGCCGACGGCAAGGAATACGTGAAGACGGCGCTTGCCAAGGGGCTCGACGTCGACGGGTTCGCCGGCCGCCTGAGCTTCTTCTGGGCGATCGGCATGAACTTCTACCTGGAGGTCGCCAAGATGCGCGCGGCGCGCCTCCTGTGGTGGCGGATCATGAAGGAGTTCGAGCCGAAGAACCCCAAGAGCCTGATGCTGCGCACGCACTGCCAGACCTCGGGCTGGTCGCTCACCGAGCAGGACCCCTACAACAACGTCGTGCGCACCACCATCGAGG
>JAKONL010000290.1 GCA_022701965.1 Burkholderiaceae bacterium
GTCAGGAAGTAGCCGCGGCCTCGTCGGTCCTGTCGCCGTCGGTCGCGTAGGCGTCAACCGGCAGGCAGCTGCAGAACAGGTTGCGGTCGCCGTAGACGTTGTCGACGCGGCCGATCGGCGTCCAGTACTTCGCCCGGCGCAGCGCCGCCAGCGGATAGGCCGCGAGTTCGCGCGCATAGGGTCGCGTCCATTCGGTCGCGAGCAGGCTGGCCGCCGTGTGCGGCGCGTGCTTGAGCGGGTTGTCGTCCTTCGGCCAGACGCCTTCCTCGATCCGCCGGATCTCGCCCCGGATCGCGATCATCGCGTCGACGAAGCGGTCGAGTTCGGCCAGCGGCTCGCTCTCGGTCGGCTCGACCATCAGCGTGCCGGGTACCGGAAAGCTCAGCGTCGGCGCGTGGAATCCATAGTCGATCAGGCGCTTGGCGACGTCCTCGGCCGTGACGCCGGAGCTTTCCTTGAGCGGGCGCAGGTCGAGGATGCACTCGTGCGCGACATGGCCGTTGGCGCTCGCGTAGAGGGTGGGGTAGTGGTCCCGGAGCCGGGCGCTGATGTAGTTGGCGCCCAGGATCGCGGTCTCGGTCGCGGCCTGCAGGCCGGGGGCACCCATCATGCGGCAGTACATCCAGCTGATCGGCAGCACCGCGGCGTTGCCGAGCGGTGCGGCTGAAATCGCCCCCACACTCGCCCCTTCGTATGCTTCGCTGCCCCCCGAGGGAGCCGTGCCTTGCTTGAGGCGGCTCGGCGCGGCGGCGTCGTCGTGTCCACCACCGAGGCCGGCCGTCGCATGCCCCGGCAGGAACGGCACCAGGTCGGCCACCACGCACACCGGGCCGACGCCGGGGCCGCCGCCGCCGTGCGGGATGCAGAAGGTCTTGTGCAGGTTCAGGTGGCTGACATCGCCGCCGAACTCGCCCGGCGCGGCCACGCCGACCAGCGCGTTCATGTTGGCCCCGTCGACATACACGCGGCCGCCGTACGAGTGGACGATCTCGCAAAGCTCCTTCACCCGCGTCTCGAACACGCCGTGCGTGCTGGGGTAGGTGATCATCATCGCGGCCAGCCGGTCGCCGTGCTTCTCGCAGGCGCGCCTGAGGTCGTCGATGTCGACATTGCCCTGCGTATCGCAGGCCGTCACCACGACCTGCATCCCGGCCATCTGCGCGCTGGCCGGGTTGGTGCCGTGGGCCGAGGAGGGGATCAGGCAGATGTCGCGCCGGCCTTCGCCCCTCGACTCGTGGAAGGCCTTGATCGCCAGCAGGCCCGCGTACTCGCCCTGCGAACCCGCGTTGGGCTGCAGGCTGATGCCGGCGTAACCCGTGGCTTCGCAGAGCCAGGCGCGCAGCTGCCGGTCGAGTTCGGCATAGCCCTGCAGCTGCTCGGACGGCGCGAACGGATGGATGTTCGCGAACTCCGGCCAGGTGACCGGGATCATCTCGCTGGTCGCGTTGAGCTTCATGGTGCAGCTGCCCAGCGGGATCATGCTGCGGTCGAGCGCCAGGTCCTTGTCGCTCAGGCTGCGGATGTAGCGCAGCATCGCGGTCTCGCTCTTGTGCGTGTTGAAGACCGGGTGCGCGAGGAAGGCGCTCGTGCGGCGCAGCGCGTCCGGGACGAGCGACGCGGCGTCCTCGTGCTCGGCGAAGGCGGGCAGCGTGCCCGCGTCTTCGGCTTCCCGGCCGAAGATGCGCCAGAGCAGTTCGACATCCTCGCGCGTCGTGGTCTCGTCGAGCGACACGCAGATCCAGTCCTTCCAGTACACGCGCAGGTTGGCGTTGAAGGATCGCGCGCGCGCGACCAGGGCCTCGGTCGCCTCGCCGGTGTGGAACGACAGGGTGTCGAAGGTCGCGGCCTCGCGCGGCGCGTGGCCGAGCTGCGCGAGGCCCGAGGCCAGGATCGCCGTGTAGCGCGCCACGCGCTGCGCGATGCGCGTGAGGCCGGCCGGGCCGTGATAGACCGCGTACATGCTCGCGACGACGGCCGGCAGCACCTGCGCGGTGCAGATGTTCGAGGTCGCCTTCTCGCGCCGGATGTGCTGCTCGCGCGTCTGCAGCGCAAGACGATAGGCGGGCGCGCCGTGCGCGTCGACGCTCACGCCCACGAGCCGGCCGGGCAGCGAGCGCTTGTACGCGTCGCGGCAGGCCAAGAAGGCCGCATGCGGACCGCCGTTGCACATCGGCATGCCGAAGCGCTGCGTGGTGCCGCAGACGATGTCCGCGTCGAACTCGCCCGGCGGCGTGATGAGCGTCAGCGCGAGCAGGTCGGCCGCGACGATGAAGGCCGCGTCCTTCGCATGCACCCTGGCGACGTCGCCCCGCAGGTCGTCGATGCGGCCGCTGGTCGCGGGGTACTGCGCCAGCACGGCGAAGCAGTCGCGCTCGAGCGCCGCGTCCCACGCCGCGCGCGAGTCGGCGATCACCACCGAGATGCCCAGCGGCGCGGCGCGCGTGCGGATCACCTCGATCGTCTGCGGATGGCAGTCGCCCGCGACGACGAAGGTGGAGCTCCTGCTTTTCACGCTGCGCTTGGCCAGCGTCATCGCCTCGGCCGCCGCCGTGGCCTCGTCGAGCATCGACGCGTTGGCGATCGCCATGCCGGTCAGGTCGCAGACCATGGTCTGGAAATTGACCAGCGCCTCCATGCGGCCCTGCGAGATCTCGGCCTGGTAGGGCGTGTAGGCCGTGTACCAGGCCGGGTTCTCCAGGATGTTGCGCAGGATCACGCCCGGCGTGTGCGTGCCGT
>JAKONL010000325.1 GCA_022701965.1 Burkholderiaceae bacterium
TCGGCAAGTCCGCTTTTTTTCTTGAGACCTACATGAATCCCGACGCCCAAACCCTGTGGAAAGCGCCCCGATGGGCGCTGGCCATCCTCCTCGCGGTACTCGGCATGCTCGGGCCGTTCTCGATCGACACCTACATCCCGGCGTTCTCCGGCATCGCGACGTCGATCGGCGCCACGCCGGTCGAGATGCAGCAGACGCTGTCGGCCTACCTGTTTGGCTTCGCGTTCATGAACCTGTTCCACGGTGCGCTGTCGGACAGCTTCGGGCGCCGGCCGGTCGTGCTCTGGGGACTGGCGGTGTTCACCCTCGCCTCGATCGGCTGCGCCCTGTCGCAGACGATCGGGCAGCTCGTGCTGTTCAGGGCGCTGCAGGGGCTGTCGACCGGCGCGGGCATCGTGGTGTCGCGCGCGGTGATCCGCGACATGTTCCCGCCGGCCGAGGCGCAGAAGGTGATGAGCCAGGTCACGATCTATTTCGGCGTGGCGCCGGCCATCGCGCCGATCGTCGGCGGCTTCCTGTTCGTGCACGCGGGCTGGCACGCGGTGTTCTGGTTCCTGGTGGCGGTCGGCGTGGTGCTGTTCGCCGCCAACTGGAAGCTGCTGCCCGAGACGCTGCACCTCAGCCAGCGGCAGCCCTTCGAGGTTCGCCACCTGATGCGCGGCTACCGCGAGCTGTGCTCGGACCCGCGGTTCCTGCTGCTGGCGCTCGCGAGCGGCGTGCCCTTCAACGGCATGTTCCTCTACGTGCTCTCGGCACCGGCCTTCCTCGGCGACCACCTGGGGCTGGCGCCGACCCAGTTCTTCTGGTTCTTCATCCTGACCATCGGCGGCATCATGACCGGCGCCTGGGTCAGCGGACGGATGGCCGGCAAGGTGACGCCGAAGCGGCAGATCCGGCACGGCTTCCTGATCATGCTGGTCGTCTCGGCCGTCAACGTGGGCGCCAATGCGCTGTTCCCGCCGCACCCGGCCTGGTCGATGCTGCCCGTCGCGATCTTCGCGTTCGGCTGGGCGCTGATGGTGCCGGTCATCACCCTGCTGGTGCTCGACCTGCACCCCGAGCGGCGCGGCATGGCGTCTTCGCTGCAGGCGGTGATCGGCTCGACGGCCAACGGCCTGGTCGCGGGCGTGATCGCGCCGCTGGTGATGCATTCCACGCTGGGCCTGGCGCTGACCTCGGCCGTGCTCATGAGCATCGGCCTCGTGGCGTGGATGTGGCTGCATCGCCGCTGGCCGGAGATCGGCCGGAACGTGCAGTAGCGTCCGCCGCCGAAGCGCCGCCGCTGCCGATGCCGCTGCAGCGAACCGCTATCGGGTGCGCCGCGCGTCGTGGTAGCGGCCGGTGCCGCGATGCAGCACGCGATCGGTCGAAAGCACGTCGCGCGGCTCCAGCGCGGGCTGGCCGGCGATGCGCTCGTAGAGCGGCCCGAAGTCGATCGTCGCCAGTTCCAGCAGCTGGTCGAGGCTGTCGACCACGAAATAGGTCTCCTGGAAATCGTCGATGCGGTAGTTGGTGCGCATCACGCGTTCGAGATCGAAGCCGATGCGGTTGGGCGATGCATCCTCCAGCGCGAAGACGCTCTCGGTACGCGACGAGGCGATGCCGGCTCCGTAGATGCGCAGCCCGTCCGGCTGGCGGATCAGGCCGAATTCCACCGTGTACCAGTAGACGCGCGCGAGCTTGTCGAGCACGCCGAGCTTCCGTGCCCTCAGCCCACCCTCCCCGTAGGCCTGGATGTAGTCGGCGATCGCCGGGTTCATCAGCATCGGCACGTGGCCGAACACGTCGTGGAAGACGTCGGGTTCCTCCAGGTAGTCGAGCTGGTGCGGCGCACGGATGAAGTTGCCGGAGGGAAAGCGCCGGTTGGCCAGGTGCTCGAAGAACACCTCGTCGGGTACCAGCCCGGGCACCGCCACGACCTGCCAGCCGGTGCGCTGCATCAGCACGTCGCTGAGTTCCAGAAAATCCGGAATGCGGTCCGCACCGCTCGGCAGCCGGTTCATGCCATCGACGAAGGCGTCGCAGGCGCGTCCGGGCAGCAGCTTCGTCTGGCGTTCGAAGAGCGTCTTCCACACCGCGTGGTCGGCGGCGGTGTAGTTCTTCCAGCCCTGGTCGATGGTCCAGTCGGGCCGCCCGGGCGTCGCGGTGCCGCCCGCGGCGAGGCCGTGCTTGGTGGCTTCGGCGATGACCATGGTCAGGCCGCCGTCGCGTCCAGCACGCCGCGGCGGATCTGGTCGCGCTCGAGCGACTCGAACAGCGCCTTGAAGTTGCCCTCGCCGAAGCCCTCGCGGTAGTCGCCGCGGCGCTCGATGAACTCGAAGAAGACCGGGCCGAGCGACGCGGTCGAGAAGATCTGCAGCAGCAGGCGCGGCTGGCCGCCTTCGGTGGTGCCGTCCATCAGGATGCCGCGCGACTGCAGCTCCGGCACGTTCTCGCCGTGGCCCGGCAGTCGGCTGTCGAGCATCTCGTAGTAGTAGTCGTTGGGCGCGGTGGCGGTCTGCACGCCGGCCAGCGCGAGCTTGTCGACCGCGTCCTTCAGGTCGTCGCAGATCAGGGCGATGTGCTGGATGCCTTCGCCGTTGAACTGCATGAGGAATTCCTCGATCTGGCCGCCGCCCTTCTTGGCTTCCTCGTTGAGCGGGATGCGGATCTTGCCGTCGGGCGCCGTCATGGCCTTGGAGGTCAGGCCGGTGTATTCGCCGGAAATGTCGAAATAGCGGATCTCGCGGAAGTTGAACAGGCGCTCGTAGAAATCGGCCCAGAAGGTCATGCGGCCGCGGTAGACGTTGTGCGTCAGGTGATCGATGAGCTTCAGCCCGTGGCCCACCGGATGGCGGTCGACGCCCTCGATGAACTCGAAGTCGATGTCGTAGATCGACTTGCCGTCCTCGAAGCGGTCGATCAGGTAGAGCGGCGCGCCGCCAATTCCCTTGATGGCCGGCAGGCGCAGTT
>JAKONL010000330.1 GCA_022701965.1 Burkholderiaceae bacterium
AGATCGCGGCGGCCGCGCCGGGCGGCGGCACGTAGATCACCGACACGGTGGCGCCGGTCTGCGACGCGGCTTCCTTGACCGAGCCGAAGATCGGGATGCCGAAGATCGACTCGCCGGCCTTCTTCGGGTTCACGCCGGCGACGAAGGCGTTCTTGCCGTTCGCGTATTCCTGGCACTTCTCTGTGTGGAACTGACCGGTCTTGCCCGTGATGCCCTGGGTGATGACCTTGGTGTCTTTGTTGATGTAGATCGACATGACTAATCCTTACTTGACGGCCGCAACCACTTTTTGAGCCGCATCGGCCATCGTGTCGGCGCTGATGATCGGCAGGCCGGATTCGGCCAGCAACTTCTTGCCCTCGACTTCGTTCGTGCCCTTCATGCGCACGACCAGCGGCACGCTCAGGTTCACCGCCTTGCAGGCCGCGATCACGCCGGTGGCGATGGTGTCGCACTTCATGATGCCGCCGAAGATGTTGACCAGGATGCCCTTGACGTTCTTGTTCTTGAGCATGATCTTGAAGGCCTCGGTCACCTTCTCGGGGGTGGCGCCGCCGCCCACGTCGAGGAAGTTGGCCGGCTCGCCGCCGAACAGCTTGATGGTGTCCATGGTGGCCATCGCCAGGCCGGCGCCGTTGACCAGGCAGCCGATGTTGCCGTCCAGCGAGATGTAGGCGAGGTCGAACTTGGAAGCCTCGACTTCGGCCGCGTCCTCCTCGTCCAGGTCGCGCAGGGCGACGAGTTCGGGGTGGCGGAACAGCGAGTTCGGGTCGAAGTTGAACTTGGCGTCGAGCGCCATGACCTGGCCCTTGCTGTCGCGGTTGAGCGGGTTGATCTCGACCAGCGAGGCGTCCGTCTCCATGTAGCAGGTGTAGAGCTTCTTGAGGATGTCGACGGTCTGGGCGGTCGAATCGGCCGGCATGCCGATGCCGTCGGAGATCTCCTTGGCCTGCGCGTCGGTGAGGCCCTGCTGCGGGTCGGCGAAGACCGTGATGATCTTCTCGGGCGACGAGTGCGCCACTTCCTCGATGTCCATGCCGCCTTCGCTCGAGGCGATGAACGCGACCTTCTGGGTCGCGCGGTCGGTCACGGCGGAAATGTAGTATTCCTTGTTGATGTCGGCGCCGTCCTCGATGTAGAGGCGGCGGACCTTCTGGCCTTCGGGGCCGGTCTGGTGCGTGACGAGCTGCATGCCCAGGATCTCGCCCGCGATGCGCTTCACGTCCTCGATCGTCTTGGCCACCTTGACGCCGCCGCCCTTGCCGCGTCCGCCCGCATGGATCTGGGCCTTGACCACCCACACCGGGCCGCCGAGCTTCTGGGCGGCCTCGACAGCCTCCTGGACCGTATAGGCCGCGATGCCGCGTGGCACGGGCACGCCGAACTTGGCAAGAATTTCCTTGCCTTGGTACTCGTGGATCTTCATGAGGGTTCTCTCGGAACGGAGGTTGAAAACGAGATGGTTTGACTGTTGTCCGCGGGCCACGGCGCCCCGCACGGAACGGGGGGTGGCGGACAACCGCGGACTGTATCATGGTGCGCCGCACCAACTCCAGCAAAACACGCTCGAGTTAGCCCATAAGTTCTCATCATCAGTACCGGACGCACACCACCATGGTCAAGGTTTTCATCGACGGCGAAGCCGGCACCACCGGCCTGCAGATCCGCGAACGGCTCCAGGCGATGCCGCAGGTCGAAATGGTCAGCATTGCGCCCGAACTGCGCAAGGACGCCGGCGCCAAGCGTGAGCTGATGGCCGGCGTCGACCTGGTGGTGCTGTGCCTGCACGACGACGCGGCGATCGAGTCGGTCGCGCTGATCGACCAGTTGCCCGGCCGCAAGCCCAAGATCATCGACGCCTCGACCGCGCACCGCACGAATCCCGCCTGGGCCTTCGGCTTTCCGGAGCTGACGGCCGGCCACTGGGAGACGGTAGCCGCCGCCGACCGCGTCGCGAACCCGGGCTGCTACGCGACCGGCGCCATCGCCATCGTGCGGCCGCTGGTCGACGCGGGCCTCCTGCCGGCGGATTTCCCGATCGCGCTGCCTTCGGTCAGCGGCTTCTCGGGCGGCGGGCGCACGATGATCGAGGCGTACGAGGCCGGCACCGCGGCGCCGTACGAGCTCTACGCGCTCGGCCTGAAGCACAAGCACATCCCGGAAATCATGAAGTACACCGGCCTCTCGCGCCGGCCGATGTTCATCCCGGCGGTGGGGAACTTCAAGCAGGGCATGCTGGTGCAGTTGCCGCTCCACCTGGACGACCTGCCGGGCAAGCCGAAGGCCGGCGACCTGCACGACGCGCTGGCCGCGCACTACGAGCGCAGCAACACGCCGGAGAAGTTCGTCAAGGTGCTGCCGCCGACCGAGGACGGCAAGCTGGAGCCGACCGCGCTCAACGACACCAACGTGCTCGAACTGCGCGTCTACCCGAACGAGGACCATCGCCATGCGGTGGTGATCGCGCGCCTGGACAACCTGGGCAAGGGCGCGAGCGGCGCGGCGGTGCAGAACCTGAAGCTGATGCTCGGCCTGCACGGCTGATTCAGCGCGCGGCGCCGGTCCTCATCGGCGCCACGTCGGCGCCCGCGATGCCGTGCCGGCGCAGCGCATCGGCGACGAAGCCCGATGCCTTCATCTCCTCGACGTAGCCGCCGAGCCATCGTTGCGCGGCCACCCGGTCCTTCGGCACGCCCATCGCCTGCTCGATCGCCATGAAGCGGCCCGGCAGCAGCCGCACGCCGCCGACGCGTGCGCGGTCCGCCTCCAGCTGCTGCCTGACGCCCGCAGCCACGTCCAGCTTCTGCGCCAGGAACTGCGCCGTCACCTCGGGCGAGGTCGGCACGCGGACCAGCGTCGCCGCCTTGAGCTCGCGCGTGAGGAACAGGTCGTAGGCGCTGCCGCGTCCGACGACGACGCGCCGGCCGGGCCGGTCGACCTCGGCGTTGTCCCTGAGCGGCGAATCGTCGCGGACCATGTAGGCGCCCTCGATGATGACGTACGGCGGGGTGTACGCGATGTCCCTGCCGCGCACCGGATCGATGGCGACGAAGGCGAGGTCGACCCGACCGGCCTTCACGGCGTCGACGACATTGCCGGCGGAGTCGAACTGCACGAGCTCGACCTGCAGGCCCAGTCGCCGTGCCGCCTCGCGCGCCAGATCGACCGACACGCCCTGCGCGTCGCCGGCCGCGTCGCGGTTCGCGAGGATCGGATTGCCGAGATTGATCGCGACCCTCAGCCTGCCGGTCGCCCCCAGTTGCGCCGCAGCGGCTGCCGTCGCGTCCGCCTTCGCGCTCGCATCGGAGGGTCCGTGCGCACAGCCCGCCAGCAGGAGGCCGCCGGCGATGCACAAGCCGCGTCGGCCGATGCCCGTCATGGCCGGGCCGCAGCCGCCAGTTCGGCCACGCCCGTCGCATCGCCGAGCTTCCAGCAGGCCGCCAGCAGCGCCCCGGTGCGCTCCGCGCCAAGCACGCCGTCGGACAGGCCGTGGAACTTGCGCGCCAGGTCGGCGTCGCTCATGGGCCGCTGCAGCGAGCCGATGGCGTGCTCGACGAACACGTGCGCCCGGCGGCCGTCGGCGAGGATGGCCGTGACGTCGGCGCTGGCTTCGTCGATGCCGTCGTCCACCGTGGCGACCACCTTGCGGCGCAGCGCGACCACGTCGGGCCGGGCCACGATGTCGTCGGCGAATTCCTCCTCGGCCGCGCGGCCGAAGAACAGGCCGGCCGCGCAGCCGTGGTAGACGCTGAACTTGGCCTGCAGCCCGTCGGCCGGCTCCTTCTTGCCGGTGAGCTCGAGCACCAGCGAATGGACCTTGAGCTCGATGCGCTCGACCTGCTCCGGCCGCACGCCGCGCTCGCGCAGCTGCACGCAGGCATCGATGCTCGGATGGATCACGATGCCGCAGGCGAACGGCTTGTAGCTGTTGAAGGAGATCTCGAAACGCTCGCCGAGCTCGTCGGTGACCTCGTTCCAGGCGTACTTCGTCGACACCACCTGCGCCCAGCCGCGCGGCGCCTCGATGGCCCTCGGACTGGCGGTGTAGCCGTGCCGGGCCATCAGCGCCGCCATCAGGCCGGCGCGCGCGGCGGCGCCGGGATGGAACGGCTTGGTCATGGTGCCGAACTGCTCGCGCAGGCCGATCGGCTGCGACGCGGCGATGCCCAGTGCCATCGCCGTCTGCTCGGCGTTCAGGCGCAGCAGGCGGGCGCAACCCGCCGCGGCGCCGAACATGCCGGTGGTGCCGGTGATGTGCCAGCCGCGGTCGTAGTGCTCGGGGTAGACGGTATTGCCCAGCCGGCAGGCGACGTCGATGCGCAGCACCAGCGCATCGATCACCTCGCGTCCGCTCGAGCCGGTGTGCTCGGCCAGCGCCAGCAGCGCCGAGGCGACCGGCCCGGCGGGATGGATGATGGTCTTCAGGTGCGTGTCGTCGAAATCGAAGGTGTGCGAACTGATGCCGTTGAGCAGCGCCGCGCTGGCGATGTCGACCTTCTCGCCGCGCCCGAGCACCGTCGCCTGCGGCGCCGGCTGCAGCACCTGCACGGCCGCCAGCGCGGCGTCGACCGCCTCGTGATGCGCGGCGCCCACCGCGCAGCCCAGCCAGTTGAGGAAGGTGCGGTGCGCCTCGTGGTCGACCGTGTCGCTCCAGCCGCGCGACGGATGGTTGGCGACGTGTTCGGCCAGGATGCGGGTGACGGGCGGGGCGTCGTGGTCGGCGGCGACCTGGGTATTGCGGGCCATGGGCGGTAAGTCCTGTGTGGAGGGTGGAAAGACGGAAAGGAAAAGAAGGTCGCGCAGTCGGCGTTCTCAGCTGTCGAGCTCGATCTTGCGATCGCGCGCGAGCTGGGTCCAGCGGGCGACGTCGGCGCGGATGTAGTCGCCGAACTGCTGCGGACCCATCGGCATCGGCTCGACCGCCTCGACGGACAGCTTGTCCCTGAGGTCGGACGCCCTGAGCACCGTGTTGAGCGTCTCGTTCAGGCGCTGCACCACGTCGGCGGGCATGCCCGCGGGGCCGACGACGCCGTACCACTGCATGGCGTCGAAGCCGCGCAGGCCGAGCTCGTCGAGCGTCGGCACGTCCCTGAGCAGCGGATGCCGCGTCGCGCCGGTCACGGCCAGCGGGCGGGCGCGCCCCGACTTGATGTGCGGCACGGCTGCTGCGAGGCCCGGGAACATCGCCTGCGTCTGGCCGCCCATCATGTCGGTGAAGGCCGGCGCGATGCCTCGATAGGGAACGTGCGTCATCTGCATGTCGGTCTGCTGCTTGAGGAGTTCCATGGTCAGGTGCGTCAGCGAGCCGGCGCCGGCGGAGCCGTAGCTCGCGCTGCCCGCGCGGGTCTTCGCGTAGGCGACGAACTCCTTGAAGTCCTTCGCCGGCACGTCGACGTTGACGACCAGCACGTTGGGCGTGCCGCCGATCATGCCGATCGGCGTGAAGTCCTTGACCGGGTCGTACGACAGCTTGCGCGTCGCGGGGCTGGTGGCGTGCGTGGCGACGTAGCCCTGCATCAGCGTGTAGCCGTCCGGCGCCGAACGCACCGTGTTCTGGCAGGCGATCACGCCGCCGCCGCCGGCCTGGTTGTCGACGACGAAGGTCTGCTGCAGCAGCCTGCCCCAGCGCTCGGTCACGGTGCGCCCGACCATGTCGCTGCCGCCGCCGGCCGCGACCGGGACGATGTAGCGGATCGGCTTGCTCGGGAATGCCTGCGCATGCGCCAGACCGTGGAGGCCCAGCAGGGCCGAGGGGATGGCGAAGGCGAATGTGCGGCGCTGCATGGCAGGTTTCCTGGCGGGTGGAGCAAGCGACCGATCGTATGAACCGTCTGCGTTTATTCCTAAAGGGTTAACGATTGGTATTGAAGTGTTGACACTTTTGAGCTGTAACGAGAACAATCCCGGCATGCCACACCTGCCCGCCTCCGCCGCCCTCCAGCGTTTTCGCGTCATCGACCTGACCCAGGTCCGGGCCGGCCCGACGGCCTGCCGCCAGCTCGCCGACTGGGGTGCCGACGTGGTCCAGGTGCAGATGCCCGAACACATGCGCGGCGACGACACGCTCGGCGGCCAGGACGGCTCCGACTACCAGTACACGCATCGCAACAAGCGCTCCATCACGCTCAACCTCAAGGAGGACGAGGGCATCGCGACGCTCCGGCGCCTGATCGCCGGCGCCGACGTGGTGGTCGAGAGCTTCCGCCCCGACGTCAAGTTCCGGCTGGGGATCGACTACGAGACGCTCGCCGCCGACAACCCGCGCCTGGTCTACGCCAGCATCTCCGGCTTCGGCCAGACCGGCCCGCTCGCGACGCGCCCCGGTTTCGACCAGATCGCCCAGGGCATGGGCGGGCTGATGTCGGTCACCGGCCTGCCCGGCGACGGCCCGGTGCGGGTCGGCATCCCGATCGCCGACCTGTGCGCGGGCATCTTCGCGGCACAGGGCATCCTGGTGGCGCTGCTGGAGCGCGAGGAGTCGGGCCGGGGCCAGTTCCTGCACACCTCGCTGCTCGAATCGATGGTCTGCATGATGGATTTCCAGACCTCGCGCTACCTGATCGACGGCGAGGTCGGCACGCAGGCCGGCAATTTCCATCCGACCAGCATCCCGACAGGCGTCTACAAGGCGCGCGACGGCTACCTGAACATCGCGGTCTTCGGCTCGAAGATCTGGGAACGCTTCTGCAGCATTCTCGGTGCGCCCGAATGGGTCACCGACCCGCGCTACCACGACAAGCCCGCGCGCTCGGTCAACCGCGATTCGCTCAACGCCGAGATCGACCGGCGTCTCGCCGCCCACGACCGGCACCACTGGATCGAGCTCTTCAACGCCGGCGGCGTGGCCTGCGGCCTGATCAGCGACATGCGCGAGGTCTTCGCGGAGCCGCAGATCGCGCACCTGGGCATGGTCAAGGAGGTGGTGTCGGCACGGCTCGGGCCGCAGCGCCTGGTCGGCCAGCCGGTACAGCTCGAACGCACGCCCAGCACCATCGCACGCGCCGCGCCGCGCCGCGGCGAGCACACGGAAGAAATCCTGAGCGACCTGGGCATCGGCGCCGAGGAGCTCGCCCGCATGAAAGCCCGAGGAATCTTCTGATGACCGAATCGACGATCTACGAAACGAACACCGAGCGCGTCCAGGCCTGGCTCGACGGCACGACGCTGCACGTGCGCTTCAACAACCCGGCGCGGCACAACGCGCTGTCGGTGGACATGTGGGAGGCGGTGCCGCCGCTGCTCGCCCTGGCGCGCGACGACGACCGCGTGCGGCTGGTGGTGTTCTCCGGCGCTGGCGAAAAGGCCTTCGTCTCGGGCGCCGACATCACGCAGTT
Source organism: Burkholderiaceae bacterium (assembly GCA_022701965.1). The sequence continues at coordinate 7,335 of JAKONL010000330.1, forward strand.
CGAGGACCTGCGCGCCGCCCGCGAGGCTGTCACGCGCTACGAAGCGATGGCCGAAGGCGCACTCACCGGCATCCTCGACTTCCCCAAGCCCACGCTGGCCTGCATCCGCGGCTACTGCATCGGCGGCGGCGTCAACGTGGCCATCGCCTGCGACATGCGCATCGCCTCGACCGACGCCGTGTTCGCCATTCCGGCGGCGCGGCTCGGGCTCGGCTACCGCTACTCGGCGATGAAGAACTTGGTCGACCTGATCGGGCCCGGCGCGGCGAAGGACCTGTTCTTCACCGCGCGGCGCATCGACGCGGCCGAGGCGAAGGCGCTCGGGCTGGTGTCGCGCACCTGCGCGCCCGAGGCGTTGGACGCGCTGCTGGCCGAATACACCGGCGCGCTGGCCGAGAACGCGCCGCTCACCATCGCCGCGGCCAAGGCGATCACGCGCGAGATCCTCCGGCCGTCGCCCGAACTCGACCAGGCGCTGTGCGCGTCGCTGATCCGCGGCTGCTTCGAGAGCGCCGACTACACCGAAGGCCGCACCGCCTTCATGCAGAAGCGCAAGCCGGTATTCAC
>JAKONL010000400.1 GCA_022701965.1 Burkholderiaceae bacterium
GCTCACCCGCGCGCACCGCCAGGTCGACGCCGCGGATGATCTCGGTGCGGCCGAAGTTCTTGCGCAGGTCGACCAGCTCCAGGGCGGGCGCGACGGACGCGCCCTCGGTCGTCGTCATCGGCGTCGCGCTCATGCCGCCTCCCCGCGCCGCGAGTCGCGCTCGATCGCTTCCTGCGCCGATCCCCAGGCGACGACGAAGCGCCGCCGCACGGCTTCGAGCAGCGCCGCTCCCACGACCAGCAACGCCGCCGCGCCGGCCCATGCCGCCGTGCCCGAGGTGTCGAGCGACAGGCCGAAGAACGGCAGCGTCGGACCGACGGCCGCGTTGAGCTGGCGGTGATAGACCATCTCGATCAGCGCGGCGGCACCGGCGACCATCACGGCGCCGGACGCGATCAGGCCCGCGTAGAGCGCCCAGAACGGCCCGAAGCGGCCGGCTTTCGCGACCCGCAGGTTCGTCATGACCAGGCTCGCGACACCGCCCGGCGCGAACATCACCATGAACAGGAACACGAGGCCGAGGTAGAGCAGCCAGGCCTTGCTCAGCTCCGACAGGAGCACCGACGCCAGCACGAGCAGCACGGCGCCGATGATCGGCCCGAAGAAGAAGCCGGCGCCGCCGAGGAAGGTGAAGAGCAGGTAGCCGCCCGAGCGCACGCCGTTGAGGCTGTCGGCCGCGTTGACGATCTCGAAGTTGATCGCCGCCAGCCCGCCACCAATGCCGGCGAAGAAGCCCGCGACCATGAAGGCCAGGTAGCGCACGCGCTGCGTGCTGTAGCCGATGAATTCCACGCGCTCGGGGTTGTCGCGCACCGCGTTCAGGATGCGGCCGAGCGGCGTGCCGGTGAAGGCGAACATCGCCGCCGTGCAGACGAAGCAGTAGGCGGCGATCAGGTAGTAGACCTGGAGCTGGGGACCGAAGGTGAACCCAAGGAACGGCTGGCCGTAGACCCGGTTGGTCGTCACGCCGCCCTCGCCGCCGAAAAAGCTCGGGAACATCAGCGCCATCGACGCCACCAGCTCGCCCAGCCCGAGCGTGATCATCGCGAAGGTCGTGCCCGATTTCTTGGTGCTGACATAGCCGAACAGGGCGGCGAAGAACAGCCCGCCCAAGCCGCCAACCAGCGGGATCAGCACCAGCGGGATCGGCAGCTTGCCGCCGGTGGCGAGATTCATCGCATGCACCGCGATGAACGACCCGAGCCCGGTGTAGACCGCATGGCCGAAGCTCAGCATGCCGCCCTGGCCGAGCAGGATGTTGTAGCTCAGGCAGATCACGATCAGGTAGCCGATCTGCGAGAGCATCGTGAGCGCGAGGCTGCTGCGGAAGACCATCGGCGCAACCAGCAGCGCCGCGGCGAACAGCGACCAGACGACGATGCGCGAGAGACCGGGCCGGCTCGTCATGTCAGTCGTCCCGCGTACCGAGCAGGCCGCGCGGCCGGAAGATCAGGATCAGCACCAGGAACAGGTATGGCAGGATCGGCGCGACCTGCGAGATCGTGAGCTTGAGCAGTTCGTAGCCGAAGGTCTGCTCGCCGACCGCGATGCCGAGCGACTGCAGCCCGCCGGCCACCGACCAGTCCAGCGCCACCGCGAAGGTCTGCACGATGCCGATCAGGAGCGACGCCAGGAACGCGCCGGCGAGCGACCCCATGCCGCCGACCACCACCACCACGAAGATGATCGAACCGACCGACGCGGCCATCGCGGGTTCGGTGACGTAGGTGTTGCCGCCGATCACGCCGGCCAGCCCGGCGAGCGCCGCGCCGCCGCCGAAGACCAGCATGAAGACGCGCGGCACGTTGTGGCCGAGCGCCTCCACCATCTCCGGATGCTTGAGCGCGGCCTGGATCACGAGTCCGATGCGGGTGCGCGTGAGCAGCAGCCAGACGGCCAGCAGCATCAGCAGCGCGACGGCCATGATGAACGAGCGCGACTTCGGGAACTGCGTGCCGTAGAGCGTGAAGAGCGGCCCCTGCAGCTGGATCGGCAGGCCGTAGGGCACGGTCGAGCGGCCCCAGACCAGCTGCACGACTTCCAGCACCAGGTAGGACAGGCCGAAGGTCACCAGCAGCTCCGGCACGTGGCCGAACTTGTGGACGCGCCGCAGGCTGTAGCGCTCGAAGGCCGCGCCGAGCGCGAAGACGGCCAGCGGCGCCAGCACCAGCGCCGGCCAGAAGCCGACCACGCCGGAGATCGTGTAGGCCAGGTAGGCGCCCAGCATGTAGAAGCTGGTGTGGGCGAAGTTGAGCACGCCCATCATGCTGAAGATCAGCGTCAGGCCCGAGCTCAGCATGAACAGCAGCAGCCCGTAGCTGACGCCGTTGAGCAGCGAGATCGCGAAGAACTCTGCGTTCAAGGGCGCTTCATCTGGCAGGAAGTGGGCGTGCTGGCCACGTAGGCTTCGTAGAACTTCACGGGCGCCAGGGTGTAGCCGGTGTTCTCGGGGCTGTAGGGGCTCTTGGCGTCGGCCTTCTGCCAGCGCGAGATGAACAGGCCCTGCTGGAGCTGATGGTCGGTCTTGCGCATCTCGACCTCGCCGTTGAAGCTCTTGAACTTCATGCCCTCGAGCGCGGCCGCCACCTTCAGGGGATCGGTCGACTTCGTCTTCACGAAGGCTTCGTCGAGCATCGCGTAGACGGTGTAGATGGCGGCCGTGTAGAGGTCGTCGTTGAACTTCTTCTTGTACTCGGCCATGAGCGGCTGCATCGCGCCGCCGACGTTGTAGTGCGTGTAGCCGACCTGCATCACCTTGCCGTCGGATGCCGCGCCCATGGCGGTGGGCGTGCCGGTGGTGGCCGCGTAGTAGGTGTAGAACTTGACGTTCAGGCCGGCATCGTTCGACGCCTTGATCAGCAGCGCCAGGTCCGAGCCCCAGTTGCCGGTGATGACGGTGTCGGCGCCCGACTGCTTGATCTTCGCGATATAGGGAGAGAAGTCGCGCACCTGCGCCAGCGGATGCAGGTCGTCGCCGACGATCTCGATGTCGGGGCGCTTGCGCTTGAGGTTGTCCTTGGCGAACTTCGAAACCTGCTGGCCGTGCGAGTAGTTCTGGTTGATCAGGTAGACCTTCCTGATCTCCGGCTGGTCCTTCATGTAGGTGGTCAGCGTCTCCATCTTCATCGACGTGTCGGCATCGAGCCGGAAGTGCCAGTA